>NZ_JBMRGR010000011.1:0-121377 GCF_049384045.1 Enterococcus diestrammenae | reverse complement strand
AGAAACACGTGCAAAGCCAAGATGGCTTCACACGTGTTTCTGTATCTAATTATTCTAGGGACTTTTTCAGCAGCCTCTAGTGATGCAGAGGTCTTTTTAAATGATGAAATGCAGCAGCTGCCATTGCGAAGATTACGCTTGGAGATGGCAGCCAGCCAACTCTATCCACAAGATTACGATCTTTCCACGTTGTTTACTGATTTCCATGAACGAAAATTTCAACGGGATATCCAAAGGGGCTCAAAAAAAGCGCAGAAGCTCTTGCGGAAACAAGCGCAAGCCCGTAGACAAAAAGCAGAAAATAAAGACTGAGATCGAAACAAGCTAAAAGGGTAAAAGATGGCGAACTAGAGGAAATCCTCATGTTCCCCATCTTTTTTTCGTAGATAGTATTGTGTTCGTTTTTAAAAACATCGAAATATCGCTATTAAAAGGGGGGTGATGATTAGGATTGGCGAATCAAAACAATCATTTAGCCGCTCTAGAAAATCGTTCGACGAAAGCAAGACCGGCAAATGCCAAATATCAAGCAATTTGTCATTGCAAGTTTATCTTAACGGTTTCTGCTTAGATGTAATTGCGTGCGTATTGATTTTATAGCCATCTCAATCTTGAAAGCTACTGTCACATTAATCCTGCTACATAAAAATTTCACCTTTTTCACGATAGGCTTGCTATCTTTTAAGACAGATTAAGGTGAAAAGAGTCAAGTAATTATCGCTAAAACCGGGTAGACTTGCGAGAGGCGCATCTCTCGAGTTGTAGTGTTAAGGATGTCTGAGGGCCAAAGGAACATTCGCATACAGTTCACCTAAGCAGAAATCACTAAGGTGAGCTAGCAAATTATTGGTTGTTATCCGCCTGGTTTTTGACAGATTTACAACCAGTTTGACTTCAGTAAGACCAATGCCAAATATGAATTTTGTTTGGCTTTAGCCGGTCCCACCATAACTTGAGGGATGCTCCAGAAGCGAGTCTGTCCGATTTTTGTTATTGAATTATGAGAATAAAATGAGTTTTATCAGTCAGGCATTTTTCGCTATCTCGTGAAAGAAGGAGCGGACAAAGACGGGACTATCCCTTTTTATTTGTGAAAAAAGGATCCCGAAAACAGCAAAATAAAAAAACATAAAAACGCTATCAAAAAATTTAAATTTGTAAGCCAAAATAATTTTTAGGTGCTATAATAATAAATGTGATAAGAAAAAAATGGATATTGAGGTGTGCCAAATGTATACATTTACCGTAAATGGACAACCGGTGACTGCACAAGAAGATAAAAAATTGATGCATTTTCTCCGGGATGATCTAGGATTGACGGGTACCAAAGATGGCTGCGATCAAGGGGCTTGCGGCGCTTGTACCGTGCTAATTAATGGAAAGGCTTCCAAATCTTGTTTGTTTACTTTAGCAAAAGTTGACGGCAAAGAAATTACGACGGTAGAAGGCATTACGCAACGACAAAAGGACGTCTTTGCTTATGCTTTTGCCAAAACTGGAGCCGTTCAATGCGGCTATTGTGTCCCGGGATTTGTCGTTTCGGCACTGGGATTTTTGGGTAAAAAACCAGATCCAACTGAGGAAGAAATTCGAAAAGGGGTTCGAAGCAATATTTGCCGTTGCACAGGTTATGTGAAAATCATCGAAGGCATTCAATTAGCTGCTAAGATGTTGCGAGAAGAGACACCGATTCCTGATGAAACTTCTGATGGTAAATTGGGGCATGATATGAAGCGGGTGGATGCTGTTGAAAAAACCTTGGGCACTGGGATCTATGTGGATGATATCACTGTCCCTGGTATGCTGTACGCGAGTGCAGTTCGGAGCGCCTATCCTCGGGCTCGGGTGGTAAAAATCAATAAAGCGGCGGCCTTGGCTGATCCTGAGTGTGTCGCAGTCTTTACCGCAGCTGATGTACCTGGAAACAATAAAATTGGCCATTTGGAATTTATTTCGGACTGGGATGTCATGATTCCAGAAGGGGACATCACCCGTTATGTAGGGGATGCCATTTGCTTAGTAGTGGCAAAATCAAAAGCCAGTCTGGCAAGAATCAAAGCCTTAGTCGACATTGAGTATGAGGAATTGACGCCGATACTCAGTTGTGAAGCAGGCTTGGCTGATGGGGCACCAAAACTTCATGAACGGGGGAACCTCTTGAGTCATGAACACTTAATTCGTGGCAATGTCGCAGAAAAATTGGCGGCTTCCGCCCATGTTGTAACTGAGCATTACTCGGTGCCTATCAACGAACACGCTTTCATGGAACCGGAATGTGCGATTGCCCAGCCTGAAGACGACGGCATCTTACTTTATAGTGCTGGTCAAAGTATTTATGATGAACAGCGAGAAGTCGCTCGAATGTTAGGCTTAGAAAAAGAGCAGGTTCATGTTCAAGGACAACTAGTTGGTGGCGGTTTTGGTGGGAAAGAAGATATGAGTGTCCAACACCACGCATCATTGGCGGCTTATCTGTTACAACAGCCGGTGAAGGTCTTGTTTAGTCGGGAAGAGTCCCTGATGGTCCATCCAAAACGTCATGGGATGGAAATGGACTTTACGACAGGTTGTGATGAAGAAGGTAATCTGACGGCGATGAAAGCCGTGATTTACGCTGATACTGGGGCTTATGCTTCCTTGGGTGGACCAGTCTTACAACGAGCCTGTACTCATGCGGCGGGACCGTATAAATACCAAGATATCGACATTGAAGGCTTTGCTGTTTATACCAATAATCCCCCTTGTGGCGCTTTCCGAGGGTTCGGTGTCTGTCAGACGGCATTTGCCATCGAAAATAACCTTAATTTATTAGCGCAAAAAGTCGGCATTTCTCAATGGGAAATTCGTTGGCGTAATGCGGTGGGCTATGGGGACACTTTACCAAATGGTCAGTTGGTCTCTAAAAATGCCGCTTTAAAAGAAGCGTTGTTAAACGTCAAAGAAGATTATGAAAAAGCTACCACGGCGGGCATTTCCTGTTTCTTTAAAAATAGTGGGATCGGGGTTGGGCTACCTGATGTCGGTCGCTGTATCGTCTCTGTCGAAGGCGGCAAAATTCACTTGCGTACCAGTGCTGCCTGTATCGGTCAAGGTATGGCTACCGTTATCACCCAAATTGCCTGTGAAACTTTGGATATTGCGCCAGAACTGATTGTCGCCGAGGCTCCGGATACCGCTCGTACACCAAACTCTGGTACCACGACGGCATCCCGGCAGTCCTTGTTCACCGGGGAAGCTTGTCGCCGGGCCTGCAGTCAACTACGTGTGGATTTGGATATGGGGTATGGCATGGCAGATTTGGAAGGTCGCGAGTATTACGGTGAGTACTCAGCAAAAACCGATCCTTTGGTGAATGATAAAAAGAACCCCGTTAGTCACGCTGGTTATGGCTATGCAGCTGAAGTTGTGACTTTGGATGACAAAGGGAAATTGGATAAAGTTATAGCCGCTTACGATGTCGGGCAAGTCGTCAACCCGCGGGCCTGTGAAGGTCAAATTGAAGGGGGAATCGTCATGGGCATGGGGTATGCATTGACGGAAAACTTTGCTCTTGAAGATGGCTATGTCAAAGCGCGCTATGCCAACCTTGGACTGCTTGATGCCACCAAAGTTCCCGAAATAGCTATTCGCTTTGTACAAGCAGAAGGGATCCATGAGGGATTGGCATATGGCGTCAAAGGGGTTGGAGAACTAGCAACGATTCCAACTGCACCGGCGATTGCTGCCGCTTATCTAGCATATGATGGTCACTTACGGCCGACGTTGCCAATCAGCGATACTCCATATCAAAAACGGCGGAAATAAATTTCTCAGAAAAACCCCCAATAAAACGTGGGTTAAGCTAAAAAAAGTGCAGCAATCTAAGGAGGTGATCCCTACGAAAAAAGCGGATGTTACGGCGGTTATTATGGCTAGCGGCCATTCATCACGGATGCAACAGAATAAATTGTTCTTACCTTTTCAGGAGGCAACTTTTTTGGAACGCACCATCCAACTCGTGCAGTCGGTTGGCTTTGGTAAAGTAGTTTTAGTAATCAAACCTGAAGATTTAGTCCATCTAAAAATCCCCAAACAGGTTGTCGTGATCGAAAACAATGCATCTGACCGCGGGCAAAGTGCCAGTGTTCGTTTAGGCACAGCTCAAGTGGAAGGGCAAGGGGTGATTTTTTTGACAGCGGATCAGCCGTTGTTGACCAGAGATATTTTGATGACGTTAATAAAAAAAGGGGAAGTGGACAAGATTGTCTTTCCCACCAGAGAAGCGCAGCCTGCGACACCTATTTTCTTCGGCAGTCATTATTTTGATGAATTGTTACGAGTGACCGGTGATCGTGGTGGGCGTCAAGTGCGCGACCGCTTTCCCAATAATTGGTTGACGTTTCCCGTAGCTAGCCGCCTATTGATGGATGTCGATACACCAGAAGATTATCAAAATTTGCTCGAAGAATCGTCTGTAACTTAATAGCGCACTATCATTTGTCGCCGCACTGTCGTTACTGTCTAGAGGCCGAATCAGCTGATTCGGTCTCTTGTTTGTTTAGGAGAGGGATTCCCAAAAATGAGGGGTGTTTGTCCGTAAAAAAGCTAGTTTATCTAAGGGGTTCAAAAAAATATTTATTTAACCTAAAAAATATTGAGATAGCGTTCTCAAAGTGGTATAGTAAGGGTGTTCAAAAGGTTGGTTATTTGTAAAAAAACAAATAGCGAACGCTTACAAAATGAGAAGTGAAGGGAAGGAAGCAACATGACATTAGCAAAAATTGTTTACGCAAGTATGACTGGAAACACGGAAGGCATCGCTGAAATCTTGGAAGAGAATTTTACTGAGCAAGGGATCGATGTCCAACGCTTCGAAGCAGATGATGCCGATAGTGATATTTTTGAAGATGCTGATATTTGTGTAGTAGCAACTTATACTTACAATGATGGGGAAATTCCCTTTGACTTTGAAGATTTCTATGATGAGCTGCCAGATCAAGACTTAGCTGGAAAAGTCTTTGGTGTAGTCGGATCCGGCGATAGTGAATTGTACCCAGATTATTTTTGTAAAGCAGCAGATGACTTTGCGGAAGCCTTTCAACAAGCTGGTGCCCAAAACGGTGCCGAAACTGTGAAAATCGAAAATGAAGCCGATGATGAAGATGCCCAAGTGTTGGCAACTTTTGTTAAAGGGTTAATTGCTGCCGGGGCTTAATTTGCGAAAAGATTGGAAACTAGCAAGGCTGCAAACCAGAAATAGCGACGTTTTTTAAACAGCGATAACTATCAAAAAAATCGGATCGTTTGGAAGCTCCGCGGCTGGCGACTAATTTTCAGGCTAGTCAATCTGTTATCTTACAAATGGATAGATAAAGCACGAATTTTGCTAACATTAGTAGAAGAGAATTAATCTAAATCTTATGAAATTATTAACTGCTGGTTCGATTTCCCAATTATAAGTGGAGAAATTTTTCGCTAAGATAAGTCAGGGAAAATAGGTTGGCAAATGCCAGTCAGAAAAGTTCGAAGCGATGGCTATGGGGCTTTTCCAGTGCGGATGGTGGACAACGCCTTGTTCAAACGAGCTTCAGACTGTAAGTAAAGCGCTTATGAGAGAAGTTTGAGGTGGTTAATTTGCTGGATTTCGACTTGACGATAGTGGAAGATTTAGCTAAATTAGAGTATTGTGTCACTGTTTTTTTGGAGTCTTTTGAAAGCTCAGGGAATACTGAGTGACAGTATCTCGAATTTTCCTTGATGACAGCAACAGCGACCAAAGAATATTTCAAAAAATGGGAATCTAGGATAAAACTGAGACTAATCTTGTGAATAGCATAGAAGCGTTAGAGAGAAAACTGTGCTGAAATTTCATGCTGGTTAGTTTTAAGGAGCAAAGGTTGTTCCGTTCCTAGATGACAATGAAAATATGATAGATTCTCAGAGGCAAGCGCATCTGAGAAAACAATTGGATAGAAAGAAGTTAAAACCATGAAGAAAATGAAAACGATGGATGGGAATACTGCGGCAGCATATATTTCATATGCTTTTACCGAAGTTGCTGCAATTTATCCCATCACCCCAAGTTCAACGATGGCAGAAGTCGTAGATGAGTGGGCGGAAAAAGGGCAAAAGAATATCTTTGATGAAAAAGTTAAAGTCGTTGTCATGCAATCTGAAGCTGGGGCGGCTGGGGCAGTTCATGGATCCTTGAAAACTGGGGCCTTAACTACTACCTACACAGCTTCACAAGGGTTGTTGTTGATGATTCCGAATATGTATAAAATCGCTGGCGAATTGCTTCCAAGCGTCTTTCATGTGGCAGCCAGAGCCGTGGCTACCAATGCGTTGAGTATCTTTGGTGACCACAGCGATGTGATGGCAGCGCGTCAAACTGGTTTTTGTATGTTAGCTGAGACAGGGGTTCAAGAAGTGATGGACTTATCAGCCGTGGCGCATTTGGCGGCTATTGAAGGTAGTCTACCGTTTGTGAACTTTTTCGATGGTTTTCGCACCTCTCATGAATTACAAAAAATTGAAGTTTTAGATTATGCCGATTTAAAAGGGATGGTAGACCAAGAAGCCTTGGCGGAATTTCGGAATCGGAGTATGAATCCCAACAATCCTCATATTTCGGGAACGGCGCAAAATCCAGATATTTATTTCCAATCGCGAGAAACTGTCAACCAGTATTATGACCGGATGCCAGGCATTGTGAAAAAATACATGGATAAAATCAATGCTTTACGGGGAACAGACTATGATTTAACCACCTACTATGGCGCACCAGATGCGACTGAAGTGATTATTTCCATGGGTTCTGCAACACCAACGATTCGCCAAACAGTCGCTTACTTGAATCAACAAGGGCGCAAAGTTGGTCATTTGAATATCCATTTGTATCGTCCGTTTCCAACAGCGGATATCTTGGCAAAATTACCGGATACGGTAGAACGCATCGCGGTTTTAGATCGCACTAAAGAGCCTGGTGCTGATGGCGAACCTTTATTATTGGATGTCCAAAGTGCCTTGTATCGCCACCCAAATCGGCCAATAATCATTGGCGGTCGTTATGGGATTGCTTCAAAAGACGTAACACCGGATCAAATTGTCGGCGTCTTCGATCATCTAAAACTGCCAGAAGCTGACATGAAACCTCGCTTTACCATCGGCATTAACGATGATGTGACTTTCTTGAGTTTGCCAAAAACTGCGATCTTAGATTTGACGGCACCGGGAACATTCCAAGCCAAGTTCTGGGGCTTTGGTTCTGACGGGACAGTCGGGGCCAATAAACAAGCCATCAAGATTATTGGGGACAACACAGACATGTATGCCCAAGCTTACTTTGCTTATGACTCCAAAAAATCAGGGGGCTTAACCGTCTCTCACTTACGTTTTGGAGAGAAACCGATTGATTCGACTTACTTGGTGGAAAACGCCAATTTTATCGGCTGTCATAATTCGGCTTATCTCCACAAATATGATTTGTTAAAAGGGTTACGAGATGGGGGGACCTTCCTATTAAACACCGTCTGGGATGAAGAACAGGTCAAAAAGCATTTACCAACCAATCTCAAACGGTATTTGGCACAACACCATAATCAGTTTTATATCATCGACGGTATGCACATTGCCATGAATAATGGTTTAGGGCGCAGAATCAATACCGTCATGTCGGCTGCCTTTTTCGAAGTAACGGATATCATGGATCGGGAGACCTTCTTGCCGTTATTGAAAGCAGAAATCGAAAAGAGCTACCTGAAAAAATCAAAAGAAATCGTGGATCGCAACTGGGCCGCCATCGATCAAACCTTTGAACATTTGCATAAAGTCGAAGTACCTGCTGAGTGGGCCGATTTGGCACCCATTCCAGAAGCTGTTTCAGAGGATCGACCAGACTTTGTTCGCAATATCGTGGACCCTATTGCTCGTCAAGAAGGGGATGATTTGTCGGTTGGCGATTTGATTGATAATGGGATGCTGGGTGGTCGGATGCCACTAGGGACAGCTGCCTATGAAAAACGTGGCATCGCCCTTCAAGTACCGGAATGGCTTCCCGAGGCTTGTACGATGTGTAATGAATGTTCCTTTGTCTGCCCACATGCAGCTATTCGACCATTTTTGGCAGATGAAGCTGAAATGGAACAAGCACCAGAAGGCTTTATCGTGCGGGACTTTAAAGGCAAAGACGGTTTGAAATACCGTATCCAAGTGTCCTTAGAAGACTGTACCGGTTGTGGATTGTGTGTGGAAGCTTGTCCAGCCAGCGCCTTGGTGATGAAAGACTATGAAACACAACAAGCTGAGGCTGTAGATTGGGCTTTTGCCATGACCTTGCGTCAAAAAGAAAATCCTATGAAGAAGACTTCTGTTCGTGGCTCGCAATTTGAAAAACCATTGTTGGAATTCTCTGGGGCTTGTGCCGGCTGTGGCGAGACGCCTTATATCAAATTGTTGACCCAACTGTATGGCGACCGTATGATGATTGCCAATACTACGGGCTGTTCTTCCATTTGGGGAGCATCGGCGCCAATTTCCCCTTATACCACCAATGAACTGGGGCAAGGGCCAGCTTGGTCTAACTCCCTGTTTGAAGACAATGCGGAATATGGGTTTGGTATGTATATGGCTAATACGGTGCGTCGTCAACGGGTAGCCAATCGTGTGGAAGCAGCTTTAGCTAGTGCTAATCCCATCGATTCAGATACCCGAAGTCTTTTAGAAGACTGGTTACTTCATTTTGCTGAAGGGGAAGGTACGCAACAACGGGCCGCTAAGTTAACCGCTGCTTTGAGTAAAGAAACAGATCCAGAACTGTTAGCAATTTTGGCGGATCGTGATCTTTTTGCTAAACCAAGTCAATGGATTTTAGGTGGCGATGGTTGGGCTTATGATATTGGTTTTGGTGGGATTGACCATGTCTTGGCTAGTGGGGAAGATATCAATATCTTTGTCATGGATAATGAAGTCTACGCCAATACCGGTGGACAAATGAGTAAAGCAACACCGACCTCTGCGATTGCTAAGTTTGCCGCTGGGGGGAAAGCAACTTCCAAGAAAGATTTAGGCATGATGGCCGCTACTTATGGCAATGTTTACGTAGCCCAAATTTCCATGGAGGCTAATCCAGCTCAAGCTATGAAGGCGATTATTGAAGCCGAAGCCTATCCAGGGCCTTCATTGATTATCGGTTATACTCCATGTATTACCCATGGTCTTAAAGGTGGGATGGGGAACTCCATTCACGAGGCAGTAGAAGCAGTGGAATCTGGTTATTGGCAATTGTATCGCTACGACCCACGCTTGGCAGCCAAGGGGAAAGATCCTTTCCGTCTGGACTATAAAAAAGCTGAATTTGATAAGATTCCCGCTTTGTTGAACAAGCAAACTCGCTTCTCAGCTTTGAATACGGTGAAAAAAGACCCAACTAAGGTTTCTGAAATGTACGAAGCGACTGTCGAAGCGATGGAACACCGGTCAGAAACCTATACTGAATTAGCCGGTATGAAGAAAGATAAGTAATTTTTGATAGCAAGACGACTGATGAATAAGCAGTAGATCCCGTCGCAACCCATGGTCTTTGAACGCTCCTAGTCAGGGCTGCGACGATCTAATAGGAATTGATTGTTTGCACCATTTCACTGTCAAGAAAGTCAATTCCAGCAATTCTCCTTTTTTGGAACAGTCCACTCATCATTTTAGTAAAGATAAGTGGACCAACGCCAAGCCGAACTCGTGAATCTAGGAAACTCACGAGTTCGGCTTTTTGTGTAGAACACGTTATGCTGGTAGGAAAAAATCACCATGATTTTACCGTAAAGGCTCATCAACAACCTAGCTGACCAAATAAAATCCCGCAACCTTGACAGGTGGCGGGATTTTTGGGGCAAAGCTTATTTGTTGAACAAGTCTTTGATCTTATTAACGATGCCATCTGGTTCAGAAGCAGCGGCTTTTGCGTCATCAAAAACATCTTTGGCTTTATCGGCAAATTCATCAGGATTGAAATTGGTAATCATATTTTTGGCTTTATCTGCGTATTCTCCTAAATCATCTTTGTGTTCTTCCACAAATTTTTGGGCGGCTTCGATATTTCCTTCACCAATTAAATCTTTTACTTTTTGAATCAATTCTTCTTTGTTCATGGAAACTCCTCCTTTTGATTGTCGGTGTTAAACTAGGAACCTATCCTTAAAAAAAACGACTTTTTTTCATACCTCTTTAAGTTTAGCACGGCAGCCCATTTTCGAAAAACAAAACGCATGAAACTGGATGATAGCAGCAGGCGAAAGGTGGAATCGGGCAGAAGCGAAGGTGAGGACAGCAGGAGGGGCCTTTTTTGTGTTGGGACACTTAGCTTTTGAAGTCTGACAATTTTTCCTAGCTTAGACTCATAAAAAAAGCGGACTTGCTTTCCGAGAGTCTCTTGGATTGTGGTGGTGCTACATGCCTACGGAAGATCTGTGGTTACTTTGCTAGTTTAACTTAGTGTTTTCTGCTTAGATATATCTGGATGTGTCATACTTCTTTGGCCACAAAAAAACTGACCAGTAACTGATCAGTTTCCAAAAGCTTGATTAAACAAACCGTTTGATGGTAGAAAATCGTAATCGAGTTTTTCCAAACGACGATCAATATGCAGGCAGATTGGATCGTTCCGTAGTTGGCGATGGGAGAGTAATAGGATACAGCGCTCTTTGTCTGGGCGTTTTTCCAATCGATAAATATTTGCGAGGCGTTCCACATATTCGTAATGGCTATAATGGGTCGATTCACAAAGATACAAGAGCAGGTCTTCTGCCTTCTCAAAGTCATCCATTGCGTAATAATTCAAAGCTTCACGATAAAGCTTGATAAAAAAGTTGTCATTTTGTTGGATGGCTTTGCGGCGCATCCATTCTTTAACGGTTATTTTTTCGACGGTATTGCCTTGGGAGTCACGGATAAAAATGACAGGCAATTCCTGTTTATTTCTTGCGGCCACGGCCACACCGGCTTTCTGATTTGATTAGACTCAGTATAGAGGTTCGTCGGCAAAAATTCAATCAGAAATGCAATTTTTAATAAAAATGTCAAGCAATAACTTTTGTTTTGGTTGTTGTTATGGAATAGGTATCTTGAAGTACTTAAGAGACTCGCTGCTGCCGGTAGCGAATCATGGTTGATATCCCGACAATGACTGCGATGACACCAAAGATACGAAACATTAACAATACACTTTTAAAAGGATTTAAAAGTAAAACGGCTCCTGCGATAATCATCAAAATAGCGAAGATAAACCAACCAGTACCGGCCAGTCCTTGTCGATTTAGTTGGATTTCTTGAAGCAGTTGCCGCACGCCGCCGATTACCACAAATAAGCCGAGTAAAAAGGGGATAAAAGCGACAATCGGTTTGGCTAAGACGATGACTGCCAAGGCGACTAATAACAATAAAATTCCTGGGGCGTATGAACCAGCAAGATGGTCTTTTTCCCGCAGCGCAGTGTATAGATTTAAAAGTCCCATCAAGGCAAAATAGGCAGCAATAATGTAGACAATCCCATTAAAAACCATGCCCGGACGCCAAATGATAACAAGACCTAAAATCGTCGCCAAGACGCCCCGCAACAAATCATATTGGTTCATTTTCTTCATAAATTCTTCCATAAAGATTCCTCCTCAAAAATTTCAGTAAAATACCAAGATAAGGTTTTGTTGGCTCTCAGTAGATTCTTGCGATGCTTTTCTTTATTGTAGCTGATTTGGTAATAATTAGAAAAGGATAGCGTCAAAATTCTTCTTTGAAATGCACTTTTTGAAGGAGAGGGAAGAATATTTGTCAAAAATACCGGGATAAAGTATCTTTGAAGGAGACCCAATCGAAGGAGGAGGTGCATCATGGGCGGCTTTACCTTATTGCTAATCGGTTTGTTGCTAGTGCTGTACCTGTATTTGTTTTTAGTGCGCAAAGATTTAGTCTTTACTTCCAAGCGGCGTACTAGTTTAGTGACAGCGATTCCCTTTTTGGCAGTCGGTGGCTTGTTATTAACGATTCATGAAGCCAAATTACCAGAAGACTATTTGCGAGGAATTATTGCAGCCTTGTTCATTTTGAGTTTTCTTTTTGACTCCAAAGGTTTGGGGCAAGACCGGATTGTCAACAATTCAATGGATCTGCGAGGAGTCCCTTACAATGAGGTTGAGCGAGTCGTTTTATTGGCAACACCTCAGCAAACCAAAATGAATTTTTTTCGCCACGGAATGCGAGGGCCTTTATTGATTTTCGATGCACCAGTAGAAGAAATTGCCCTCTTTTTATCGGAACATCTGCCAAAAGGAACCGCCATCGAAATTTTGTTGATGGATTCTGATGAGGGAAAAAAATAGCAGCTTCAATAAGAAAACACGCCTGCGCAAAGCCATTTGGCAATTGTGCGGGCGTGTTTTGAATGACGCTTTAATGATATTATATTGAAGTCAAACGGTTATTAGCTACAACCAATTGATTTAGCGAATGACCCGGAAACGTTCGTCATCTGCTAAGAAATCTTTCTCACCAGCTTCGCCTTCTTTGGAACCGAAGACCAATTGGGAGCGTAATTGCCAGTTGGTAGGGATATCCCATTCTTGAGCAACTGCTTCGTCAATAACTGGATTGTAGTGTTGCAAGTTGGCTCCTAAGCCAGCTTCTTCTAAGGCAACCCAAGTATTGGCAGTAGCGATCCCATTTGATTGTTCTGACCAATCAGGGAAATTGTCAGCATACAAGGCAAACTGTTCTTGCAAGTTTTTCACGGTATCTGTATTTTTGAAGAATAAAACCGTTCCTAAGCCGGCTTTAAAACCAGCCAATTTAGCTTGCGTATTTGGAAATGCTTCTGCAGGGGTTAAAGGTTTCAAGGCAGCTTCAGTCATTTCCCAAAGTTTTTCATGGGCTGCACCAAAGAGAATCACGACACGAGGAGATTGAGCATTGAAAGCAGTAGGGCTATATTTGACGGCTTCAGTAATTAAGTCTTCAATTTGGCTTTCAGTCAGGTCTACGTTGCGGCCTAAGGTGTAAATGGAACGACGGTTTTTAAGGGCTTCTTTAAATGTTGTCATGGTAAAACTCCTTTTTGGTTGTTTTCTTAAGTACAAGAGAGAGTATAGCAACTAACGAAAAGTAAGTAAATTAATTTGCTTCGGCTGCTAACTTGATCATTCATAAAAGGGACCTTAAGACTTTCTAGTGATAAAGGGTCTTTGATTTTCTGACAGGCCTAGGCTATGGTAAACTTAAAACAGATTCAACGAAAAAAGGACGTGAGCTTTTGAAAAAAGAGTGGCTGAAAACAGTCTTATATCTGGCGGGACTCTTTGTCGTTTTGTGGCTGTTGCGGCAATTCGTGTTTACCCCAGTAATTGTAAAAGGTGATTCAATGGATCCCACATTAGCAGATGGGGAACGGGTGATAGCTCTTTTAAATCGAGATATTAAACGCTTTGACATCGTCACTTTTCCAGCACCGGATGAAACGGATAAAAACTATATCAAACGGGTCATCGGCTTGCCGGGTGAAGAGGTGGAATATCGAGAAGGGGCTCTTTACATCGATGGTAAATTGACTGCAGAGCCTTATTTAGAGGATTTCGAACAACAAATTTCCGATGGGTTACCATTGACGTTAGGTCCAAATCAGGAAACTTCTTTTTCATTTGGCAAGATTCCTGATGGTGAAGTGCTAGTGTTGGGGGATAACCGTCGTATCTCAAAAGACTCTCGTTCCATCGGTTTTATTAAAGAAGCTGATATTGTCGGGGATGTCAAATTTATCTTTTGGCCGTTGCAAGAGTTCGGGCTGATCAAAGAGTAAAAGCAAAAAGAGCTCGGAACAACCGTCTTCATTTAGTCCTCCAAAGTAAATATTAAGCTACGTGAAACACAAACAACATAAGCCTATCTTCCATTAAGAGAGATTGGAAGATAGGCTTATGTTGTTTGGAGACTGGGATTTTAGCCCTTACTAGTTTACAAATGAGTAATCTATCATGGATAGAGAGTAAAGAGGATATCAACTGGTCATCGTGATGTTTGGAAAAAGATAATTACCACTTTTTTTACTTTTTGTTCCCGTGGACGGGACGACAAAAAAACAGGTATACTAGAGCTATCCTTTGTCGTTTGGATATGGACAAGTAAAGGAAGAAAGGAGCGCTATGGATATGGGCTTACGTTTTATTTTAGGCCATGGCAACTGTGACCATCAAACACGAGTCATCGACGAGGCTGTTTCCTGGCGGGAAGAAACTGGCGGCAACGTCTTTTTTCTCGTACCTAATTACAATAAATTTTTGCAAGAACAAGAATTACTCCATGCTTTAAAACAACGGGAAAAAACACCAGACTACAGTACCATTCAAGTGCAGGTTTTTAGTTTTTATCGTTTGGCGTGGTACTTTTTACAACAAACAGGTCTATTGACGGAAGACACTATCAGTGATGCTGGTAGCGCCATGTTGATGCGACGGATTTTAGCAGAGATGCAAGATGATTTGGTGGTTTTTAAAGGTGAAGTCCAAAAAACGGGATTTATTCGCCAACTCTTGGATCTAAATAACGAGTTGCTCTCAGGCAATTTAAGTCCTCAAGAGTTATTGGTTACACCAAATGAAGAGCAATTTGCCAGCTTACAAGCGACTGAAGTGGTGAAATGGCAAGACCAACAGGAAAAAATGGGGGAGATTGCTCAGATTTTGAGTCGCTATCAAGAAGCGTTAGCGGCCCGGAATTTGCAAGTGGCGGATCCTCTAGCCGTCTTGACAGCCTACTTAAAAGGGGAGCTGCCGCAGGATTTCATCGAGACACCTGATCTGTCGAACACCTTGTTTATCGCATATGGCTTTGAAGAGCTCTATGCCCAAGAAATCCAGCTGTTACAGGTTCTTTTGGAAAAGGCTCAGTTGACAGTTGCGTTGATGCTTGACCAGCAATATACGACGGCCAAACCCTCCCCGCTGGATCTTTTTTATACCACGGGCTCTATTTTTTATCAATTGACGGGAACAGCTCGCGAAGTGGGAGCCAAAGTCCAAGTTTTACCTCCAGCAGGTGATTGCCATGAGTATGCCAATTTGGTGGAGTTAGAAGCATTTTGGCGGCTGACGACCAATCAAGGTCATTATCGGCGTCAACTGGATTTGTCCTCGCAAGTACATTTGTGGAAAGCCGTGACGCCAGAAGAGGAATTACGCCAAATTGCTAGTGAAATACGCCGTTTATTAGCTGCAGATCCTACCTTACGTCTGAAAGATATCCAGTTGGTGACCAATGACTTGCAAACCTATGGGCAGTTGTTGCCACGGATTTTTCAAGAGGCGGAATTGGCAGTTTATATCGACCAAAAAGCTATGATGGATCAGCATCCTTTGGTGGAGTTTTTGCGAGGTTTATTGGAACTGCCCCGTTATCATTATCGCTTAGAAGATATTTTGCGCTTACTTAAAAGCGAATTGTTTCTCCCTAAAGAATATTTGGTGGAAACGCAAGGAGATTGGGAAAGTGCGTTGGCCTTGTTCCGTCAAGATGTGGATCTTACTGAAAATTTGGCTCTGAAAAATAATTTTCAGGGACATTGGTGGCTTGGGAAAAATGACTGGCCGGTAGTGGAGTATGATTTTGAAAACCAAGCGCATTTGGAAAGCGGGCCTTTGACAAAGGCTTCCAACCGATTGCGTCGAAGTTTTCGAGATGGCGTAGGTAGTTTTCTCAAGAAATTACCAGAGGCAAAAGACGGTCGCCAAGCGGTAACTTGGCTTTATCAATTCTTGGTCACAGCTGGAGTCGAAAAAGCTGTTTTAGCTTGGCGGGATCGAGAAGTAGCGGTGGGAAAACTGGAACAAGCCCGCAGTCATGAACAAACATGGGGTTCGTTGATGACATTGATGGATGAGTATGTCCAAATTTATGGTGAAGATCCGTTTGATAACGAGCTTTTTACAGAAGTTTTCGCGACAGGTTTGGAAAACACCGCTTATGGTCGGGTTCCCTCCACCATTGATCAAATTCAAGTCAATCAGCTAACTTTGGCTCGTCCACGGCAATGCCGAGTGACTTTTGCAATCGGCTTAAATGAGACAAATTTCCCTCAAGCTAGTACCAACCAGAGCTTATTGACAGATGAAGAGCGACAACGGTTGAATCAGGTTTTACCAGAGGAGAAATTTATGAAAGAGGGTAGTCGGGAACAGTCGGCTCGCTCTCCACTGATTGCCTATAAACTATTTCTCTCCGCAACTGACCAACTATATTTGAGTTATGCGGCGAATCAAGATACCCAACAAAATATCCAACTTTCCCCGTATGTCGCTCGTTTTGTTAGCCAGTTACAACTTCCAGTAACAGAACGAAAACTGTTGACGCCGGAAGCACCTCCTGAGAACTTTGTCACTAGCTATCGTAGTTTAATCGGGCAGCTGAATAATCTTTATCGCCAATCTGTGGATGAAAAAGTCTCGCTTTCCTATGTTTGGCAACGATTGGAACAAGCCCTCAGAGACTCACCAGTAGCGGCAATTGCAGCACAGGCCTTTGCCGGTCGCAGTCATCAAAACGTTCCGGTACCCCTTGATCCGGCTTTAGCAGAAACAATTTATGGTACCGATATCCGTGCCTCTGTTTCCCGCCTGGAAAGTTTTTATGAGTGCGAATATCGTTTCTTTGCTGGTTTTGGCTTGCGTCTACAAGAACGAGAAGTTTACGGAATCGATCCCATGATGACGGGGAGTTTGTTCCATGATGCCTTGGATCGTTTCTTAAAAGCCGTGAATGCAATTGGCACCGATTTGGCTAACTTGTCCACCCAAGAACGGGAAGAATTGATTGAGGGCTTATTAAAAGAAATCTTTGGAGAACCCCAGTATGGTGTCTTAGCTAGCTCAGCACGTATGAACTATCTTCGGCATCGCTTGGGCAAGACTGTCTCTAAAATGACCTGGGCCCTGCAACAACAACAGCAAAAGACCCGCTTACGACCAGTGAAAACTGAAGTTGCTTTTGGTGAAATTGCTGGTAAACCCGGATTTCCTGGTATCAATCTGCCTTTGAGCAATGGCGGGACCTTGAAAGTTCGCGGGAAAATCGACCGTATTGATGTGGCTCAAGCAGATGGAAAAACGTGGTTGGCAGTGGTGGATTATAAGTCTGGCGATAAAAGTTTTAGTCTTTTAGAGGCTTATTACGGCTTGGCCATGCAGCTGATTACTTATTTGGATGTCGCTTTGCAAGATGCGGAAGCACTGATCGGTACCGATGAGGTTCGTCCGGCGGGTGCCTATTATATGCGCATCCAAGATCCCGTTTTAAAACCCGAAGAAGCCCTTCAAAATCAGCTTTTGAGTAAATACCGTATGAAAGGGTTCTACTTGAAGGATGGCAGTTTGTTTGCAGAAATGGATGATACGCCTGAACCTAAAGGCACATCGCAGCTTTTTCCTCTGACAAGAGACGTCAAGGGCGTTTTGAAAAATTCGGCACAAACCAAAACATTTTATACGGATGAAGAGATCCAAGTGTTGCGGCAGTTCAACCGTAAAAAGATGCAAAATGCTGCGGAACGCATCGTTACGGGGGAACTAGCTTTGAATCCGTTCTTAGCGCCCAATGGCAAACGGGCTTGTAGTTTTTGTCCTTTCCGCAGTGTTTGTAGCTTTGACGTGATGCTTAAGGAAAACGATTATCATCGTTTGGTCAATCAATCACCAGAAGCGTTATTTACTGATATGAAGGAGGGTGAGTCTGATGCCGAATAAACAAAGCAAGCAGCCAGAAAACTTCGAGGAAAACAGACAGGGAAGCTTGTGGGATTCTTTGCCAGAAAAGGAGCCAATGCAACAAAGCCCAGGCACAATTCCTTTAAAACCAGATAACGAACATTTTACTGACAAACAGTGGCAAGCAGTCTTTGACGGTGGGGACAACCTCTTAGTTTCGGCGTCTGCTGGATCGGGGAAGACCACGGTCTTGGTACGGCGAGTGATCGAAAAACTGAAAAGCGGGACTAACGTGGATGAGCTGCTAATCGTGACCTTTACGGAAGCGGCGGCTCGCGAAATGAAAGAACGGATTCAAAGGGCATTATCCGATGCTTTGAGCAAGGAAAGTGACCCGAAACTGCAAGCCCATTATGCCCATCAGCTGACATTGTTGCCACAAGCCAATATCTCGACTTTGCATGCTTTTTGTTTGACTGTTATTCGTCGCTTTTACTTTTTGATTGGGATTGACCCGGTCTTTCGCATGCTGACTGATGAGACGGAAACCTTACTTTTAAAAGAGGAAGTCTGGGAGGAGCTGCGGGAAAGCTACTATGCAGCTGAGGATGACCTTTTTTATCAATTGGTAGAAAACTTCTCCAATGACCGTTCTGATGAAGGACTGACGAATTTGGTGATGCGACTATACCTATTTGCAGTCGCTAATCCTGATCCAGAAGGGTGGCTCGCTGCTTTACCGGAAAGCTATGAAACAAAGCTTCCTTTTCAGGAGAATCCTCTGTACCAGAAGCAATTGAAACCCCAGCTAGTTGCGAATCTCGCTTTGGCTTTAGCGGAATATCAACAAGCTTTGCATCTAGCTGAAAGTCAGGTAGCCTTTAGTAATTACTTAACGAAACTACAAGAAGAACGGCCTCAGTTGCAACGACTAGCTGACGCGTTGCAGGAAGATCGCGTGGAGGATTTTTACTTGCAATTGTCCAGTCTCACTTTGGATAGTCGTTTAGTAGCGAAACGCAATGAAAATAAAGAATTGTCCCAAGAATTACTAGCCCATCGTAAAGCTGGTAAAGAGCAAATTGCTGTTTTAAAAGAGCTGATGCCTTATTCACCTGCAGACAGTCAAACCTTGATGGCTTTGGCGCAACCCCTTGTGGCCAAACTAGCTCAATTGACTAGCGACTTTTTACAAAACTATCGAAATCGTAAACTAGCGAAAGGCTTGTTGGATTTCAATGATTTAGAACACTATACGCTGCAGATTTTACAAGGTACGTCAGCAGACCAACCGGGAGCGAGTTCCTACTACCGGCAAAAGTTTGCTGAAGTGATGGTGGATGAGTACCAAGATGTCAACCGACTACAAGAAGCGATTTTGTATTATGTGCGCCAAGTGGATCTGACGAGTCACGAAGAGCGTTTGGGGAATATGTTTATGGTGGGGGATGTGAAGCAGTCCATCTACGCCTTTCGTTTAGCGGATCCAACCTTGTTTATCGACAAGTATTTAGCTTTTGGTGACCAAGACGGGGGACGACGGATTATTTTGGCAGAGAATTTCCGCAGTCGTCATGAAGTCTTGGATTTTACCAATTTGGTTTTCAAGCAGTTGATGGATCCGGCGGTTGGACAAATTGCTTATGATGAAGCGGCGGCTTTGATTCCGGCATTTCCTGATTTCCCAGAGGTTCCAGGCTTTGAGACGGAACTTCTCATCTATGAGAAAGGGGAACCCCGTTCTTCACAACAAATCGAAAATAAAACCCAAGGGGAGTTACTCCTGACGGCTGCCAAAATTCGTCAGTTGATGACGGAAGGGTTTCAAGTTTACGACAAGAAAAAGCAAAGCCTGCGACCTATTGAATATCGCGACATTGTTTTGCTGACACCGACGAAGACAAAAAATGAAGAGATCATCACCTGTTTTCAACAACTTAACATCCCTTTGGAAATCAGTGATGCGGAAAACTATTTCCAAACAACAGAAATTCAAACGATGATTAGTCTGCTGACGATTATCGATAATCCCGACAATGATATCCCGCTGGCGGCAGTATTGCGTTCTCCGATTGTCGGTTTGACTGAACCGGAGCTAGGGCAAATTCGTGTCGCTGAGAAGCAGGGCAGTTTCTACCAGGCACTTTTGGCGTATGGGCAAGTAGGGGAAGCGCAGTTACAAGAAAAAGTGACGGCTTTCTTGGCGCAGCTAACCACTTGGCGGGATTTATCAAAAGTGCGTTCGATTCCCGAGCTGCTTTGGCAGATTTATGACGATACGGGATATCTGGATCATGTGTTGGCCATGGCTGTGGGACGGCAACGCTATGCCAATTTGATCGCTTTGGTGGATCGGGCCCAAACCTATGAAGGTTCCAGCTTCCGTGGGTTGTATAAGTTCATCCGGATGGTGGAACGGATGCAAGAAAAGCAAGTGGATTTGGCTAAACCTCTGGCGACACCGGTGGAAAATGCAGTTCGCGTCATGACGATTCACGGAAGTAAAGGGCTGGAGTTTCCTGTGGTTTTTGTCATGGATATGTCTCGGGAAATGAGTCAACAAGATTTTCAAACCCGCTATCTTTTTGAAGAAAAGCTAGGGGCTGGGATTAAGTATTTAGAACCAGAGACGCGGGTCGAGTATGAAACGTTGCCTTATCAGGCCCTCTTACAAGTTCGGCGGCAAAAAGCCTACTCTGAAGAGATGCGGAAACTCTATGTTGCCTTGACTCGTGCGGAGCAAAAGCTATTTTTGGTAGGTTCTTATAAAGATCAGGCCGAAGCTGGCAAAAAATGGCAGCAAGCGAGCAATCAAACTGAAGTGGTTTTAAATCCGGCTTTGCGGATGCAAGCCGCCAATGTCTTAATGAACTGGGTAGGGCGAACTTTGTGGCGGCATCCTCAAATGACGACTTATTTCCCAGAAGCTGCCGACAGAGCCTTGACGGTGGAAGCACCGGTGGACTTTGTCATTTCCTTCTATGATGAAGCGCAAGTTATTTCATGGGTGACAACATTACAAGCCCAAAAAGTGACAGAAGAAACTGATGATGCAGCAATGCAATCGCCGCAAGACGCTTTACGAGTAACGGAGCAACAGCAATTGGAAGGGGAGTTTCAACGGCTGAAGCAGCGTTTGGATTATCAGTATCCCCATGAAAAAGCAACAAAAACCACCAGCTACCAGTCGGTTTCTGAGATTAAGCGGATGTTTGACGATCCCGATAACAGTGATGAGGCAAGGATCGATTGGTTAAGTGTCGAGGAGCAAGAAACCAATCGGCGTTATCGTTTTACTGAGACGGAGCTACCAAAACCGCCCTTTTTGGAAGAAACAAGTGTAGCTGGTAATCAAGTTGGCTCGGCCACCCATTTATTTTTGCAATTGTGGCCGTTAGATTTGGAACCTTCTGCGGGTCATTTGCAAGGATTTGCCGATAAGCTGGTGAAGCACCGGCTACTGACTCCTGAATTGGCAGAAAGGATCGATTTTGCCGCAGTTGCTTGGTTCTTGACGGGAACACTGGGGCAAAAAATGCGAGAAAACCCAGAAAATGTCCATCGGGAGCAACCCTTTGCGATGTTGAAAGAGGCTCGGGAGATTTTCCGAGAATATGATGCTACCCAAGATGAGCTGCTGATTCATGGGATAATCGATGGGTATATCGAAGAAGCCGACCAGATTTACTTGTATGACTTTAAGACGGACTTTGTGCTTAGTGGTAGCGAAGAAGTGATGAAGGAGCGCTATCAAGGCCAGTTGACTCTTTATAAGCAGGCTTTGGAACAAGCGTTAGGAAAACCTGTGACGACTACTGCGTTAGTTTGGTTAGCGGAAAGAAAAATCCTCAATCTTTAAAAAAAGATGATTATTTGGAAAAAAACGGCCTGTTAACTTACAAAAAATAAGAAATGTGCTATACTGACAAGGAATTTAGATGTGGAAACAGGCGAGTCATCGGTTAACTGAGTTGTCACATTGCCTTACATGTGAAGGAGATAAGATTGAGGTGAAGAAGATGGAAGCCTTACAAACGCAAGATTTTACCCTTTGTCCGAAATTTGAGAAAGCTTTTACCATTTTAGGGAAGAAATGGAATGGACTGATTTTAGATGTTTTAGTAGAAGATGGTCCCCAACGATTTGTGGATCTCGCCAATAAGATTCCCGACGTCAGTGATCGGGTATTAGTAGAACGTTTGAAAGAGTTGGCTGCAGAAGGAATTTTAGTGAAACATCAAAATCTCTACAGCTTGACAGATAAAGGGATTGACCTGGAAAATAGCTTGATTAGTGTCAAGCAATGGAGTGAAAAATGGATCACTGAAGCAGAATGTAGTTGATTTTTTGCAAACAATTCTGTACACTAGGGTCAATTGGATAGCATAAAGAGCAGCGATGGAAAAGAGTAGTTTGGCTGATACTGAAAAGGGAGACCTGTCATAGACTGAAAGCAGGTTGAGTATGCGAAAAATGAAGTTCACTTCCGGAGCTCGTCAGGTCTAGCTAGGTTTATGTTAGTCTGGCCGGTGGGTGATGCCATCGTTATTGGAATTAAGAGTGTGGTTTCACCACAAATTAGGATGGTAACGCGATTTTTCGCTCCTTTAGGGGCGAAAGGTCGCGTTTTTTTATCGACTAAGGCATGATATTTTCACAAGTTAAAATTCTATCGTGCCAAGTCTAACCATATTTATCTTCACAAATCGGCTAAACGCTTACCTGCCAATTTTTGCTTTTTTGCCAACCATTGATCCGATTGATCAACTAACCAACAAATGAAAGAATAGGAGTGACATCATGTCTTTACAAGAAAAACTAGAAGCCTTAAAGACTGAGACAGCAGCTAAGATTGCCGCTGCGAGTGACCTGAATGTCTTAAACCAAATTCGGGTGGAAACTCTTGGTAAAAAAGGACCAATTACTGAAGTATTGCGGGGGATGAAAGATCTTTCCACTGAAGAACGCCCAAAAGTCGGCGCTTTTGCGAATGAAATCCGTGATGAATTAACGGCGGCGATTGCGACGAAAAAAGCAGAGTTAGAAGCGGCTGCCTTGGATTTGGCCTTGGCCAAAGAAGCGATCGATGTCACATTGCCAGGAAAACAAATCCCTCAAGGTAACCGTCATGTGTTAACTCAGATTTTAGAAGAAATTGAAGATATCTTTGTGGGCATGGGGTACCAAGTCATCGAAGGCAATGAAGTAGAATCTGATCACTACAATTTTCAGCGGATGAATCTACCTAAAGACCACCCAGCTCGAGATATGCAAGATACGTTTTATATTTCCAACGAAGTACTGATTCGGACCCATACTTCGCCAGTCCAAGCTCGGGTGATGGAAAAACATGATTTTAGTCAAGGGCCTTTGCGGATGATTTCTCCAGGGAAAGTTTTCCGACGTGATACCGACGATGCCACCCATAGCCATCAATTCCACCAAATAGAAGGTTTGGTGATTGATAAAAACGTGACGATGGCTGATTTAAAAGGGACTTTGGAAGTCATGATGAAAAAAATGTTTGGTGCTGACCGTAAGATCCGCCTACGTCCAAGTTATTTTCCTTTCACTGAACCATCAGTCGAAGTGGATGTGAGCTGCTTCAAATGTGGTGGCGCTGGCTGTAATGTCTGCAAACATACCGGCTGGATTGAAATCCTGGGAGCAGGAATGGTGCATCCAGACGTCTTGACGATGAGTGGCATCGATCCAGAGGTTTATTCAGGTTTTGCTTTTGGCTTAGGGCCAGATCGAGTAGCGATGTTACGTTATGGGGTCAATGATATTCGTAATTTCTATCAAAATGATGTGCGCTTTTTGAGCCAGTTCAAGGGGGAATAATAACATGTTGGTTTCATATAAATGGTTACAAGAATACCTAGATTTGTCCAATATCTCCGCTAAAGAGTTAGGAGATAAGATGTCTGTAACAGGTATCGAAGTGGAAGGGGTTCATTACCCTTCAGAAGGATTGAAAAAAATTGTTGTGGGGAAAGTAGTTGAGTGCGTTCCTCATCCTGATTCGGATCACCTCTCCATTTGCCAAGTGGATATCGGCGAAGAAGAGTTATCCCAAATTGTCTGTGGTGCGCCAAATGTCAAAGCAGGAATCAAGGTAATCGTGGCCTTGCCCGGGAGCCGAATCGCCGGCAATGTGAAAATTAAAAAGGGGAAAATGCGGGGCCAAGTGTCCAACGGCATGATTTGTTCGTTACAAGAAATTGGTTTTTCCGATAGCGTGATCCCCAAAGAATTTTCAGAAGGCATTCAGTATTTGCCAGCTGATGCGGTCGTCGGGGAGGAAGTCTTCTCTTATTTAGGCATGGATGATGCCATTATCGATTTATCTATCACACCAAATCGGGCCGACGCGTTATCGATTCGCGGGGTCGCTCACGAAGTCGGTGCCATCTATGGTCAAAAGCCAGTCTTCAAAGATGAACCGTTAGTTGAAGTGGCGCGCCCAGCAGCCGATAAAATTAAGGTCAGTGTGGCAGCTGAAAACGATGCGCCAGCATATCAAATTCGTATCATCGAAAATGTGAAGATTGCCCCCAGTCCTCAATGGTTACAAAACCGTTTGATGGCGGAAGGAATCCGTCCCATCAATAATGTTGTGGATGTTACGAACTATATTTTACTTTTGTTTGGACAACCTTTGCACGCTTTCGACTATGATCAATTGGGATCACAAGAAATTTTAGTACGACGTGCCCAAGAAAAAGAAGCGTTAGTCACTTTGGATGGGGAAACGCGTCAATTAACCACAGAAGATATCGTTATTACCAATGGTCGTATTCCCGTCGCTCTTGCCGGGACGATGGGGGGCTTAGATTCTGAAATCACTGACAAAACGACAACTGTCGCTTTAGAGGCGGCTTTGTTCGATAGCACTGCCATTCGGAAAACTTCCCAACGGTTTAATTTGCGGAGTGAGTCATCTGCGCGTTTTGAAAAAGGCATCAATCGTGGAACTGTCGGTGAAGCCGGGGATGTAGCAGCGGCCATGATCGCCATGTTGGCAGGTGGTGAAGTCCTCTCAGGCGCGGTAGTCGGTACCGAAGAAGTGGTAGAAAACGCCGTGGTCACCACAACGTTGGCCCACATCAACTGGGTTTTGGGAACAGAATTAAGCGTGAAAGAGGTAACTGACGTCTTCGCTGCCTTGGACTTCCCTTGTTTGGAAGAAAACGGGACCTTTACCGTTAGTGTGCCACCACGTCGTTGGGATATTCACATTCAAGCGGATTTGGTGGAAGAAGTGGCACGTATTTATGGCTATGACAAATTGCCATCTACTTTGCCGAGTGGGGAAACTGTTGCCGGGAGTTTGACTGCTAATCAGCAAAAAACTCGGGATCTTCGCAGTCTTTTGGAAGGTGCTGGTTTGACAGAAGCCATCAGCTACGCCTTGACTACCGAAGCAAAATCTGAAAGTTTTTTGTTAAAAGCTAGTCAACTAACCCGTTTAGACTGGCCGATGACGGAAGAACGTTCCGTGTTGCGCTTAAACTTAATTAGTGGCTTACTAGATGATATTGCTTACAATGTTGCTCGTAAGAATCACAATTTAGCTTTTTATGAAATTGGTCGGGTCTTTTATCAAGAGCATGATCCGTTGAAAGATTTGCCACAAGAAGAAAAACATCTGGCCTTGGCAATTACTGGTGAAATGATCGCCAAAGATTGGCAAGACAAGAGTGTGAAAGTCGATTTCTTCACTATCAAAGGAATGCTGACGAATGTGTTTGTTAAATTCAAGGTCGCTGATCGGATAACTTACCAAAAAGCTGAAATGGCTGATCTTCATCCGGGACGTTCGGCTGAGATCTACTTGGATGAGGTAAAAATTGGTTTCGTTGGTCAAGTACATCCGACTGTTGCCAAAGGGTATGACATTCCTGAGACTTATGTTGCAGAACTGAACTTGGTCGCTTTGCTGGAAGCAGAAGTGGCCCCATTGGTTTATCAAACAGTTTCGAAATTCCCAACTGTTAGTCGGGATATTGCCATGTTGGTGGCAGAAGAAGTTATCAATCAGGCAATCGTTGAAGTTATCCGCCAAGCAGCAGGGAAGTTCTTGAAGAAGGTGACCTTGTTTGATGTCTATCAAGGAGATAACATTGAAACTGGTCATAAATCGATGGCTTATAGTCTAACCTTCGTAAACCCTGAAGCGACCCTTACTGACGAGGAGATCAATCGTAGTATGGAAAAAGTAACCAAAGCCTTGATTGAAAACGTGGCAGCGGTGATTCGCTAAACTAAAAGAAGACACTTTTTGTGGTTGGGTTTCACCCGAGCTTCAAAAGGTGTCTTTCTTTTTCGTTTGCAAAAGGACTATCTGAAAGAGGGCTTTGTTGGAGATTAAGCAGACGGAACCGGCACAGATCCTAGCTTGCTTAAAAGAAATTTTTGCTAGCCAACAGTTGTCTGCAATCCAGTTAGCGGAAGCTGCGACGCAATCTATTTCTCTAGGTGCCTATCTCGCGGGCGAACTGGTTGGAGGAATTGTGATTAAACGAAACTATCAAACGGCTCACGTAAGCCAATTAGCTGTTAAGCCTACCTATCAAAGGCTAGGAGTCGGTAGGCAGTTGTTACAAGCTGGTGAAAAGCAAGCGAAGGAAAGGGGAGCGAAAACGATAACCTTGACAACCTGTAGTTATCAAGCCCCGCTTTCTATCAAAAACAAGGATACACCTGTTTTGGCCAACTGATCTATGTCCCAATGGTGGGGGTCACCAAGTAATATTTTATTAAACGTTTCGATTGAAAAGCTGGAATTTTGCTAGCAAAAAGGATTCTTTCTCAGCATAGAGAAAGAATCCTTTTTATAGGCAAGGAACTTATAAACATTAAGCTCCAAAAAAAGCTGCCTTATCAGGAATTAAGTGGGGGTCATGCCGGCATGTTAAGGAGCTATCAAAAACATGATGCAGACAGTTCATCTAAGTAGAAATTGCTAAGTAGACTAGCAAAATGCCAACTATACTTTGGTTGGTGTTTACCGGTGCCACTACCACCTGAGGCATTCTCCGGAAGCAAAAACTGGCGGATTCCTTATTAGTAGGGTAGCTTATAAGGCAACTTGTGGCGGTTTTCCTTCGTTTTCGGAGAGCCAATGAGCTGCTCTACAGCTTGATCTTACTCAACGGTGACTGATTTTGCCAAATTACGGGGTTTATCGACATCGTAGCCCCGCTGTAATGTCGCAAAATATGCTAACAATTGGGTAGGGACGACAGCGAGTAGACTAGTCAGTAGCGGATGGACCACCGGCAAGAGGATTTGATCGCCGACTTTTGCTAAATCTTCTGATGCGATCACTAGGGTCTTGGCTCCACGACTAGTCACTTCTTGCAAGTTGCCTCGGGTATGTGAGCCAGTCGTAGCATCGGTGATAATCCCAATCACGGGTGTTCCTTCTTCAATCAGGGCGATGGTACCATGCTTTAACTCCCCAGCTGCAAACCCTTCTGCTTGAATATAGGAGATTTCTTTAAGTTTCAAAGCTGCTTCCATAGATACATAGTAATCATTGCCTCGACCGATATAAAAAGCATTACGAGTTGTTCCCAAATAATCCTCCGTCAGCTGGCTTAAAGCCGCTTTTTCGGAAATGAGACTTTCCATGGCCGTCGCTACAATCGAAAGCTCTTGAAAAATTGCGAAGTCAGCGGCAGCAAGTTGCTGTTTTGCCAAACCTACAGCTTCCGCTAAAATGGCCATTACGGCAATTTGACTAGTGTAGGCTTTGGTGGAAGCTACCGCGATTTCTGGTCCGGCGTGAAGGAGCAAGGTATAATCAGCCTCCCGTGAAAGGGTCGAACCGGCTACATTGGTGATGGTCAAGGCGGGATAACCCAGCTGTTTTGTACGCACCAATACTTGCCGGCTGTCAGCCGTCTCACCACTTTGACTCAAGTAGATGAAAAATGGGTGTTGAGACAATAAAGGCATGTTGTAGCCAAATTCACTGGAAAGATGAATTTCGACAGGAATCTTGGTGAGCTTTTCAAACAAGTGCTTCGCCGCCCAACCAGCATGATTGGAAGTTCCACAAGCGATGATATAGATGCGATCGCTTTGAGTGATTTTTTTAAGCAGTTTCTCGTCAATGGCGATGCTGCCGTCCGGGTTGCGATACTCTTGAATCAACCGACGCATGACAGTTGGCTGCTCGTCAATTTCTTTTAGCATATAGTAGGGGTACGTGCCTTTTTCGATATCAGTTAAATCTAACTGGGCTTCATAAGATTCTCGATAAACAAGATTCCCCTTTTGATCTTCAATATGAATTTGATCAGCTGTGACTGTAACCAGTTCGCCATCTTCAATTTCTACAAAATGATGGGTTTGATCGAGCATCGCCAAGGCATCACTACAGATGACGTTAAAGCCGTCACCTATGCCAATCAACAAAGGGCTTTTATTTTTAGCCACATAGATCGTCTCGGGATCTTTTTTATCTACTAAAGCAAAGGCATAAGAACCTTGAATCAGCTTCAGGGCTTTTTTAAAAGCGGTCAGGGTATCTAACTTTTGTCGATTCATCAAGGATTCGATGAGATGGACAGCAATTTCCGTATCTGTTTGGCCCTTCAAATGATCACCTTCTAAATACGTGTGTTGCAAGGTATCAAAATTTTCAATTACTCCGTTGTGAACCAAAACGAGCCGTCCACTTTCCGAGGTGTGAGGGTGGGCATTTGCTTCACTAGGACGGCCGTGTGTGGCCCAACGCGTGTGGCCGATGCCGATGGTTCCTGTTACTGCGGGAGTCACCTTGTCTTCTAAGTTTTTGATGCGTCCTTGAGCTTTGACTAGGTGATCCGAAGTACCATCTGCAACGAAAAGTCCAGCTGAGTCATAGCCGCGATATTCCAAACGTTCCAATCCTGTTAAAATCACTTTTTCTGCTTCTGGTTTGCCAACGATTCCTACGATTCCGCACATAAAAATTGTCCTACTTTCTATAATCAACATTTTTTCTGTGTTTTATACGCTGCTGGTTAAGTTTTTGTCTCAGCTTTTTGCAAAACTGTTTTGGCTTAACCTTAAGGGGGCAGTCCCTAGAGTCACCCGCCGAATCTTTCGATAAACTCTTTCCTCGTCACCTATCTGGTAGATAGGCCTGGCGCTATTCCAAATGGTCTAACTATCCTCCCGCTATTTATTTTCGTAAAAACACAATGAAATTGTAACCTTTCACTGATTTTGTGTCAATCTTTTTCCAATTTAAGTTAAATTGGTATATTAGATTTTTAAGAGCCTTGATTCTGGTGGACAATGGAATAGTCACACGCTTTTAGAAAAAAATTCCTTGTTAGTCATTGGGTAAACGTTTACTGAATTTCACTTGATAAAAATAAACAGGCTAATCAACAACTAGACCAATTTTGGTGTGCTGGTTGCTTTTCTCGAAAAATAAGGGACAATTCAGAAAGTTTTTTGCGAAATGATTTCCATGAGGGGGCTTTTGCGTTATCATCCTAGATAGACGAGTTATTTCTGTTAAGATAACTGTAAAGATGGAGGAAAACGATGGAAAATGAAGTAGTCTGTATGCGATTTAAGGAGTTAAAAGAGGTTGTCGCTTCTTTAGAAAACAATCCAGTGATCAATGATGAGACCAAAATCTTTTTGAATACTGGCTGGGACTCGATTCAAGAAATTTTGCCGGAAGCGATTAGCGTTGAAAATGCCCAACTTGTCTGGGTAGAAGATCCCTTGACGTTGGAACGGTTTCCTGGATATAGTTTGCAAGCCAAAGAGACCGCTTTTGAAACCACGGCTGAAACGGAACCCGTAATTGTAATTAAAAATCTTTATTGAGACCACGCTCACCAAAAAAATTTCAGGAGGTAGCAAATGAATCGGAGAAGATGGGTGGCTTTGGCCATAGCAGCAGGGTTGTTTTTTGTGGCAGGTTTGACACAAGGAGTGCAAAAACCACAAAAACAAGAAGAAACCACCGAAACCTTGAAAGGAATCAATCAATGGCTTTATGGTTCCAACGAACTGGGCAAGACTGTTTTGACCGATGGGAATGAATCTGAGCAGATCCTGCGCCTATCAGTAGAAGGGACAATCACTGATGGTGGTAGTGGTGGCTTGTTTAGCAGTGCAGGTTATGACCATCAATTGTTTTTAGAAGAGCTACAAGCTGCTCAGGAAGATGACCACATCAAAGGGATTTTGTTAGAAGTCAACTCTCCTGGTGGGGGTGTTTATGAGAGTGCTGAAATCGCGAAAGAGTTGGCAAAAATTAAGGAATTAGGGATTCCCCTTTATGTCAGTATGAAACAAATGGCTGCCAGTGGTGGTTATTATATTTCAGCGGCAGCGGATAAAATTTTTGCGACGGATGAGACGGTCACCGGCTCTATCGGTGTGATCATGTCCGGCACCAATTATGCAGGGCTTTTTGAAAAATTGGGTATTGAAGACACTACTATCAAAAGTGGTGCCCTCAAAGATATCGGTTCGAGTACACGGCAACCGACAGCCGAAGACAAGAAAGTTTTACAAGCTTACGTGGACAATGCTTTCGGACGCTTTGTCAAGGTTGTCGCCCAAGGACGGGGGATGTCTGAAGAAAAAGTCCGAAAAATTGCCGACGGTCGTATTTATGACGGGAGTCAGGCTCTGGAAAACGGTCTGGTGGATGCAATTGGCTTCCCAGATGACGCGCTAGCTGCTTTGCAAAAAGAACAAGATTTAGAAGATGCCCAAGTCGTGGAATATACGACTGATACGACGGGCTTTGCTTCTTCTTGGTTTGGAATGAAGTTAGCAGAAGCACAAGGCTTAAGACAGTCTGATAGTAATCGGATGTTGCAGTTAGTCGAATCCCTTGGTACACCAGCTTCACCAAAACCTTTGTATTATTATGGAGGTGAATGAGATGCCAGAAGATAAGCAACTAACCAATGAGACCAATGCAGAACATACACCGGAGACGGCAAAGGCAAGTAATAATCCCGCGGGTACCGACGATCAACTAGAAAAACAAGAAGCTGAAGTGCTGTCTGCTATTGAATCACGGGCTGAAAGTATTGCTGAAAAAAGTAATTCACAAAATGAGGATGCCAGCTTCGAGAGGAATGAGACTGGTTCTCCAGCTGACCCCCTTAAAGGACCAAAAGTTTTTTATAATGCTTCCCAAGCGAAGGCGGCTCATCAGCTGACATCGGCTGAGCAGCAGACCTTAAAACAGCAATGGCAAAAATTGGAGGTCCCGGAAGATGAGGCTCAGGCTTTTTTGCCGGATTATTTCTTTGCTGGTTTTTGGATACGCTCATTTGCTTTTATACTGGATTTACTATGTATTGCTGCTATCCGGACCAGTACACTGGGATTGATTTATCGCTTCCTCGGAATTGAGTGGCAAGGCGGTTTTCTTGGGGCTTATAATTTAGCGGCGATTGGGATTTACTTGATTTATTTCACTTTGTTAACTAAGCTCAACCACGGACAGACTATTGGTAAAATGGTTTTTGGTTTGCGAGTAATTGCTCTCAATGGCACCGAACTGACTTGGGGAGCAGTGTTAACGAGAGAGGCGGTATGTCGTTTCATCTTGATGCGGCCACCATTTTTGTTGGGCTATTTACCGACTGCATTCACTCGTAGAAAACAACATGTTGGCGATTACTTTGCAGAAACCAGCGTTGTGACTGTTAACCTGGTGAAAGCTTTTAATAAAGAATTAGTATAAGAGAACCGAGGGAGACTATGGGGGAAACAATTTTATTTCCAGATGATCAGCATCGGCTACTAAAGCTGGGAGAAAAAGCCCTGGCAAAGGATGATTTTCAACAGGCTCTACAATATTTCGAAGATTGCTACCAGATAGCTCCAGAATACACGGTACAAAAGCGAATCTTGTTTTGCTTGGAAAAATTAGGTGCGTATCGGCAGGGGCTGACTATGGCGCAAGACCATCAAGAGGCATATGATCGGGATCCAGAAGGCGTCGACCAACTCTTGCGTCTTTATCTATTGGACCAACAGTATTTGACTGCACGTAGTTATTTAGTGGCTTTGGAAAAGGTTCAGCCGCTTGTCGCTGTGGACTTTAGCCAGTGGCGGCATCAATTGGAACATTTGGAAACAAGCCAACTGTTTTATGATCCCGATTTGGCAACTATCAAACGAGAAGTTTTACGCAAACTTGATGAGCAGGGCTTGCCGGTTGCAGCCCCTGCTTGGGAAAATTTTACCAATGGATTGACGTTCAATTGTTTTGTTTCGCTGTGTAGCGATTTGTTGCCGAAAATTAATAATCCCTTTTTGCGACCGCGCTTAGTCGAAGAATTGTTAAAACTAGGCTATCAAGAAACTATCCTCATTAAAAATCTAGAAGGAGTTCTGGTGGAGGTCTCGTTAGCTGAAGAAGTGCTGCCGGCAGATAGTCCCGTGTTAGCTGAGATGCTTAGCTATTTAGAAGAAGTTCACGGGCAAGAGGATCCCGTAATGGCAGCAGCGGTGGCGAGTGAGGTTCGTGCCCATTTTGCTATGACTTTTCCATTTTCTCCCCAAGCTGAAAATCCTGAAGCTTGGAGTGAAAGCTATTGGCTAGAGTATCAGGTGGCAATGGGGCAAGCGGATATGGCCGCGTTGCTTCCTTTTAACGCAATTCAAGCCTATAAACAACGCCTTCGTGAGAAAATGCAAGGCTTATATTGATATCTTTCGCTGTTTGAGGCAAGTTGCTTTGAATTGCACGGGCTGACTGGCGCTAGACTGTCGTTTTTTCAGTTTTAAATTATCAGCTATTGTCAAGGAGCCGGAGTATCAAACGAGGAGGAGCGCAAAGGGGACTACCACAAAAAATTCACAATCCTTTTCTAAGCAAATTGTTTACATTTAACAAGGGTTAGTGTACTATCATTAGGTATGTATTAAGCACAATCATATGAAAATTTCTGATTATTCGGAGGGAAAACAATGACTGCAAAATGGGAAAAAACAGGCACCAATGATGGTGTGTTGACTTTTTCAATTCCGCAAGAAGAAGTACAAAAAGGTTTGACACAAGCCTTCAATAAAGTAAAAGGCAATTTGAACGTACCGGGCTTCCGTAAAGGGAAAGTATCCCGTCAAGTATTCAACCGGATGTATGGCGAAGAAGCATTGTACGAAGATGGTTTGAACTTCGTGTTACCTGCTGCTTACGAAAAGGCTGTGAAAGAAGCTGGCATCGAACCAGTTGCTCAACCAAATATCGACGTTGAAAGCATGGATAAAGACGCTGACTGGGTGATCAAAGCCGAAGTCACTGTTAAACCAGAAGTCAAATTGGGTCAATACAAAGATTTAGAAGTATCTAAACAAGATCGTGAAGTCACAGATGAAGATGTCGCAACTCGTTTGCAACGGGAACAAGAAGCTCAAGCTGAATTAGTTGTTAAAGAAGACGAAGCAGCTGAAATCGGTGACACTGTTGTTATTGATTTCGAAGGTTTTGTGGACGGCGAAGCTTTTGAAGGTGGCAAAGGGGAAAATTATTCCTTGGAATTGGGTTCAGGTTCATTTATCCCAGGCTTTGAAGACCAATTGGTTGGTAAAAAAGCCGAAGATAACACTGATGTAACAGTAACGTTCCCAGAAGATTACCAAGCAGAAGACTTGGCAGGCAAAGAAGCAGTCTTCAAAGTTACTGTGCATGAAGTAAAAGCGAAAGAACTTCCAGAATTAGACGACGAATTTGCTAAAGACGTCGACGATACTGTTGAAACTTTAGACGAATTGAAAGAAAAATATCGTAAAGAATTGACAGAAGCCAAAGAAAAAGGCGCTGAAGATGCTCGTGACGAAGAAGCTCTTAAAAAAGCTGTCGATAACGCTGAAGTGCTTGATTTGCCTCACGTAATGGTTCACGATGAAGTACACCGTTCAATGGATGAATTCTTGAACAATATGCAACGTCAAGGGATCTCTCCTGAAATGTACTATCAATTGACTGGTTCAACTGAAGAAGACTTACACAAACAATTCGAAGGTGAAGCTGGCGTTCGCGTGAAAACGAATTTAGTAATCGAAGCTATCGCAGCGGCGGAAGGCATCGAAGCGACTGAAGAAGATATCGCAAACGAAATCAAAGAATTGTCTGAAGCCTACAATATGCCTGTTGAACAAATCAAACGCGTCTTGACTGAAGACATGTTGAAACATGACATTGCTATGAAAAAAGCAGTGGAATTGGTTACCGGCACAGCTGTTGAAAAATAAGCATTACAAAAACCGTCGAGGAATAATCCTTGGCGGTTTTTTATAGGTAAAGAACTTAAAGACAAAACGCCCCAAAGGCCGATGAATCACGCTGTCAGTTTGCTGCCATAAAAAGGTGGAATTTAGCGATGTAGAATTGGAATGCCAGTCTCAAAACAACACGAGGGATTCTATCGGAAGTAAGTCCCCTCTGTTTTCTTGTGTTGTCGAGGTAAAAATCCCTAGTTTTGCATATCATTTGTTAGATAACTAGTACTGTCGGTATACTGGTACTGAAAGTAGGTGGTTGGATGAAAAAGACAAAAGTAGTTGGTGGTCTGTTAGCAAGCGCTGGAGTAGCGACGGTTGCTGGGGCTTTGTGGTGGCGACAGCAATTAAAGCGTCCAACGGAAACGGCCTTGCTGACGAATCGAGATAGTTTACGGCAAAAAGAAGGTTGGTATTTCCCGAGTTTGCAAGAAGAGTTGCCGATGGTTATCGTGATTCCTGAAGCGCTGGTGGCAGGAGAAGCTTACAGCCCCTGGGTGAGTAATCTCGCTAAGGTAGGGTATCCTGTCTTTGTGTTGGATAGCTTGCTACCAAGTCAAGCAATCAAAAAAGCGGAAGCAATTTTACGTCGTTTTCCTCATCGTAGCTATATCTTGGTTGGGCATGGGATAGGTGGTGAGTTAGCTGCTACTTTAGCCAATGAAAGACTGTTGACAAATGATGCCAGACTCAAGGGAACGATTTATCTGGGGGCTTTGCCATTGTATGGAGAAAACCTGCAAAGCATGGCGTTGCCAGCTTTGGTGGTGACAGGATCACAAGATAAAAAAACTAGTGGAAGGATTAGTTTCCAAGAAAAGCAGTTGTATCCAACAAACACCACGTTTGTATCCATAAACGGCGGCGACCATCTCGGTTTTGTAAGTGTTTGTGGTCACCGACCAAAAGCCTTGCCCGCCCAACTGCAGCAAAAGCAGCTGACGGAAATTTTGTTGCAGTGGCTTGAACAAGTCTAGTAGGTATTAAGTTTGTAAAGAAAACCTAAATAGCTGACTGGAAAACCATGAAATAACAAGAAAAGCAGTGGGAACAGTTGAGCTTTCTGAAAAAATGTGCTATAGTTACAAACGGTAATGATACTTTGTGGAGTGAGGGATTTTTTCCCTCACTCTTTTTAATGAAAAAGCGTCGTTTACGAATAAGCAAAAGGAGGCGAAGACAATTGAGCAGCGTGATCGAAACCGTGACTGAGTTGGTCACACCGATCTTGGATGAGAATCATTTCGAACTAGTGGATCTTGAGTTTTTGAAAGAAGGGAAGAGCTGGTTTCTGCGCTTGTTCATTGACAAAGAAGGCGGGATTGATATCGAGGAGTGTGCCTATGTCAGTGAATTGGTAAGTGAAAAATTGGATGCCTGCGATCCGGATCCGATTCCCCAAGCTTACTTCTTGGAGGTGTCGTCTCCCGGAGCTGAACGACCTTTGAAAAAAGAAAGTGATTACGAGCGTGCCCAGGGGGAATACATCCATATTTCCCTTTATCAGCCAGTTGATGGAGCAAAAATTTATGAAGGATTCCTGGATTCTTTCACTCCTGAAACCGTGACATTGAAGGTGAAAATCAAGACACGGGTCAAAGTCATGACCTTTGATCGGAAAAATATCGCCAAGGCCCGTTTAGCCATTCAATTTTAAGATGGAGGAATCAAACAATGAGTAAAGAAATGTTGAACGCATTGGACGCGTTAGAAGCGGAAAAAGGCGTATCAAAAGAGATTGTCATTGAAGCGCTGGAAGCGGCATTGGTTTCTGCCTACAAACGCCACTACGGTCAAGCGCAAAATGTAGAAGTGGAATTCAACCAAAAGAAAGGTGATATCCACGTCTATTCTGTCAAAGAAGTGACCGAAGAAGTGATGGATTCACAGTTGGAAGTGTCATTGAAGGAAGCTTTGAAAATCAATCCCGCTTATGAAATTGGGGATAAAATTCGTTTTGAAGTGACTCCTAAAGACTTTGGTCGAATCGCTGCCCAAACGGCAAAACAAGTCATCTTGCAACGAGTACGGGAAGCCGAACGCAATATCATCTACAACGAATTTTCCCAGTATGAAAAAGATATTATGCAAGGGATTGTGGAACGCCAAGACAACCGTTACATCTATGTCAACTTAGGTAAGATTGAAGCTGTCCTCTCAAAACAAGACCAAATGCCCAACGAGTTTTACCAACCTCATGACCGTATCAAAGTTTACGTGTCACGAGTAGAAAATACCTCAAAAGGTCCACAAGTCTTTGTGAGCCGGAGTCATCCAGATTTGCTGCGTCGCTTGTTTGAACAAGAAGTACCAGAAGTTTACGATGGTATCGTGGAAATCGTCAGCATCGCTCGCGAAGCTGGTGATCGCTCGAAAGTAGCCGTGCGTTCCAATGATCCCAATGTCGATCCGGTAGGGACTTGTGTTGGTCCTAAAGGTTCGCGGGTACAAGCTATCGTAAATGAACTTAAAGGGGAAAACATGGATATCGTGGAATGGGATGAAGATCCCGCTATCTTTATTGCGAACTCCTTGAATCCAGCTGAAGCAGTGGATGTGATTTTTGACTTGGATAATCCCAAAGCTTGTACAGTCGTGGTACCAGACTACCAATTGTCATTAGCAATTGGGAAGCGGGGGCAAAATGCTCGCTTGGCTGCCAAACTGACTGGGTTTAAAATTGATATCAAATCTGAATCCGATATGGAAGAGTTTTATGCCAAATTGGAAGAAGGTTCTTACATCGATGCTGGAGAAGATTTTGATACATTGGAAGATGCCTTGCAAGAAACCGATGAAGCGCTTGTCAACTCTGATTTAACCGCAGATGAGTACGAAGAGATTGCTTCCGAAAAAGCTGCAAATGAAGCTGAGGATGAAGTTGTACCGATGGAAGAGACGACTGAGGCAGCAGAAGAAACTGACGCTGATCAGGAGAACTAAGAGGTGGCCGCGATGAAAAAACGCAAAGTCCCTTTGAGAAAATCAGTGGTATCCGGAGAGATGCTTCCTAAAAAGGAGCTAATCCGCATCACTCGTTCCAAAGAAGGTCACGTAGCCATTGATCCAACCGGGAAAATGCCTGGTCGGGGAGCCTACGTCGCCATTGAGCCAGAAGAGGTTCAAAAAGCTTGGGATAAACGAATATTAGACCGCGTGTTAGAAACGGAACTGACAGATGAGTTCTACCAAGAGTTACTGGATTATGTCAGTCATCAAAAAGCACGGCGGGAGTTGTTTGGCAATGAATCAAGATAGATTGTTGAATATGCTGGGTCTGGCAATGCGGGCTGGCAAATTGGTTACAGGCGAAGAAGCGGTAGTAAAAGAAATCCGTTCGCAAAATGCCAAGCTAGTCTTTGTTGCCCAAGACGCAGGGAAGAACACCCATAAAAAGATACAAGACAAAAGTACCTATTACGAGATTTCCTTTTTTGACGGGCTGACACAAGCAGCTATCAGTCAGGCAATCGGCCGTCCTCGGACAGCGATTGCCGTGATGGATGGTGGGTTTGCCAAGAAGATGAAGGAATTGATCCAAGGTTAGTCAGGCGACAACAGTTAGCTTTTTAGGCGGGCAGACACATAGTCTGTAAGTGCGAAAGCTGAAAATAGACCGTTGTGGCACATTTACGAGGAAGGTGATTGCATGGGGAAAAAACGAATTTACGAACTTGCAAAAGAAATCAATCAATCCAGTAAGGATCTTGTGGATAAAGCACAAGCCCTTGGTTTTGATGTGAAAAATCATATGGGAGCTATTTCTGACTCTGAAGAAAAGCAGCTGCGTCAGGCAGTGTCAGGAGGAAACAGCACCAAAGCCGCATCACAACCAGCACCTGGATCAGAACCCAAACCTGCAAATCAACAACCTGCTAACCAAACAAACGATGCGAAGGATGAAAAACCTGAGCATAAAAAATTCGTAACCCAACGGAATAACCCAAAATTCCAAAATCGGAACAAAGAAACCCGCAGCCAAGGCAATACTAGCGGTGGTAACCGTCAAGGCGGGCAAGGCCAAGGCAATCGCCAAGGTGGGTCAAATCGCCAAGGTGGTCAAGGTAACCAAAACCAAAATCGCGGTGGCAACCAACAAAATCGTGGCAGTCAAGGCCAAGGTCAAAATCGCAACAACAGCCAAGGTAATCAAAACCAAGGCAACCGCAGCAATAATCAAGGCCACCAAAATCGCCAAGGCGGCCAAGGCCAAGGTCAAAATCGCCAAGGGGGTCAAAATCGCAATCAACGCCGGGATCGCAACGACCGTAATGATCGTCGTGAACAGCCTCGCACACAAACAGCACAACAAGCCCAACGGCCACAAGGTGCTGCGAAGATGAGTGCATTGGAACGGGCGAAAAACCGGGCAGCAGAAATCGAAAACGAAGCACAACAACAGCGTCAACGGCAACAACGGCGTAGTGAACAGCCAAAAACAGCTGAACACAAACCAAAAGCGCAAGAACGTCGTAGCCAACCGCCAGTTAAGAAAGCACCGGCGATTCCAGCGGTTCCTCAAGAAGTATTGCAACAAGTGGAACAACCAAAACAGACTGATGCGAAACCGAAAAGAGAATTTAAAGATAAACCAAAAGATAAATTTGATGCTAGAGAGCGTAATTATGGTGGTGGTTATGGGAATCAAAACAACCGTCGTAACAAACGTAAAGGGAAGAAGGGCAAACAACAAGTTGCTCAAAAACCAGCTGTGCCACCACGTAAATTCCGTGAGTTACCTGAAGTTTTGGAATACACGGAAGGCATGAACGTTGCAGAAATTTCTAAAAAGATTTATCGCGAACCAGCGGAAATCATCAAGAAACTCTTCTTGATGGGGGTAATGGTCAATCAAAATCAACCGTTGGACAAAGATACTATTGAATTGTTGGCAGCTGATTACGGTATCGAAGCACAAGAAAAAGTCCAAGTGGATATTGCTGATATTGATAAATTCTTTGAGCCTGAAGAAGTCAACGAAGAAAACTTGGTCCCTCGTCCACCAGTCGTTACTATCATGGGTCACGTCGATCATGGGAAAACGACCTTGTTGGATACCTTGCGTCATAGCCGGGTAACCAGTGGTGAAGCCGGTGGGATTACCCAACATATCGGGGCTTACCAAATCGATATCGATGGCAAACCGATCACTTTCTTGGATACACCAGGGCACGCAGCCTTTACTAGCATGCGGGCACGGGGGGCCTCCATCACTGATATTACAATTTTGGTAGTCGCAGCAGATGACGGTGTGATGCCACAAACTGTGGAAGCAATCAACCATGCCAAAGCAGCGGGAGTTCCAATCATCGTTGCTGTAAACAAAATCGATAAACCAGGGGCAAATCCTGACCATGTCATGCAAGAGCTCAGTGAATATGAATTGATTCCTGAAGCATGGGGTGGCGATACTATTTTCGTGCAAATTTCAGCTAAATTCGGTCAAAACATCGAAGAACTCTTAGAAATGATTCTTTTAGTCGCTGAAGTGGAAGACTTGAAAGCTGATCCGACTGCACGAGCCATCGGGACAGTCATCGAAGCTCGCTTGGACAAAGGCAAAGGCCCAGTTGCAACCTTGCTGGTTCAAAACGGTACGTTGAAAGTCGGCGATCCTATCGTTGTCGGCAATACCTTTGGCCGGGTACGGGTAATGACCAATGATATCGGTCGTCGGGATAAAACTGCCGGACCTGCGACACCAGTGGAAATTACCGGTCTAAATGATGTTCCACAAGCCGGCGATCACTTCGTAGTCTTTGAAGATGAGAAAACAGCGCGGGCAGCTGGTGAAGAACGTGCAAAACGGGCGTTAGTCGAACACCGGGCATCTTCAAGTCGGGTAACGTTGGATAATCTCTTTGAATCTTTGAAAGAAGGCGAACTCAAAGACGTCAACGTGATTATCAAAGCTGACGTTCAAGGTTCTGCTGAAGCTTTGGCAGCGTCCTTGAAGAAAATCGATGTAGAAGGCGTCCGAGTCAACATCGTCCATTCGGCAGTTGGGGCAATCAACGAAAGTGATGTAACTTTAGCTGCAGCTTCCAATGCCATCATTATCGGTTTCAATGTGCGGCCGACGCCACAAGCTAAACAACAGGCAGAAGGCGAACAAGTTGATATCCGCTTACACCGGATTATCTACAAAGCTATCGATGAGATTGAAACAGCCATGAAAGGTATGTTGGATCCTGAGTTTGAAGAAAAAATCACTGGTCAAATGGTGGTTCGGGAAACTTACCATGTATCCAAAGTCGGCACCATCGCCGGCTGTTATGTCACAGATGGCTTCATCCGTCGCGATAGTGGCGTCCGGGTTATTCGGGATGGTATCGTGATTTATGAAGGACAATTGGCTAGCTTGAAACGCTTTAAAGATGATGCGAAAGAAGTCCGTCAAGGCTTTGAATGTGGGGCGATGATCGAGAAATACAACGACCTGAAAGTCGACGATGTGATTGAAGCCTACATCATGGAAGAAATCAAACAAGACTAAACTTAACTGGTTGCTGGTGGAGATGTAGCCATCAGCAACAGTTGATTAATGGAGGGCACAACTTATGGCGAATTACCGTGACCGTCGTGTTGCCCAAGAAATATTGCGAGAAGTCAATGATATTTTGCGTAAACGCGTGCGGGATCCCCGTGTTCAGGATGTTACGATTACAGATGTTCGTGTGACGGGTGATCTACAGCAAGCTACGATTTTTTATAGCATTTTATCTGACAAGGCCTCTGATCGAGAAAAAGCACAAAGAGGGTTGGAAAAAGCTTCAGGTTTAATCCGCCGGGAGTTAGGTCAAGGGTTGACCTTGTACAAAACGCCGGAACTCTTTTTCGAAATTGATCAGTCGGTGCAATATGGCAACAAAATCGACCAAATGCTTCGGGATTTAAATAAAGACTAGAAGCAACTAAAAAGGCAATGTTAGACCCTCGATGAACGCTTCGGGGGTCTTTTTAAGAAAAAATGGGTGCCAGCAGCGACAGTCTAAAATGGAACAGGAAGACTGGTAGCAAAAGTCAGCTGGTCACCGCCAAAGAAACTTTAAAGAAGGGTAATGAGAAACAAGCCTCAGGGTGGAAAGGCTTTTGTTTCTGCTTTTTCTGTGATATGATTTAGCAAGACTACTTTAAAACACAACATTCCACTCGTGACGAGCATGGAAGAAAAACGAGGAGCTTTTATGTCAAAAGCTCGAACCAAGGAGTGAAAACCATGTACGATAATCCAAACAGCAACGAAGCAGTACGTTGTTCATTCTGTGGCAAGACCCAAGAAGAAGTCCGTAAAATCGTGGCTGGTCCGGGTGTTTATATTTGTAACGAGTGTATCGATCTTTGCAAAGAAATCATCGACGAACAACTATACGAAGACAGCGTTCGCGAATTTATTGATGTGCCTAAACCGCAAGAAATTTTAGGCATTCTAAACGAATACGTCATCGGTCAGGAACGTGCGAAAAAGGCCTTAGCTGTAGCGGTGTATAACCATTACAAACGGGTCAATGCCGATGTTGCTTCCGATGAAGTGGAATTGCAAAAAAGTAATATTTGCCTGATTGGACCAACTGGCTCCGGGAAGACCTTCTTAGCCCAAACCTTAGCTCGCTCTTTAAATGTCCCATTTGCGATTGCCGATGCAACAAGCTTGACCGAAGCTGGTTATGTGGGAGAAGACGTTGAAAACATTCTTCTGAAATTGTTACAAGCGGCGGACTACAATGTCGAGCGAGCCGAAAAAGGCATTATTTACATCGATGAAATCGATAAAATCGCCCGCAAGAGTGAAAATGTCTCCATTACCCGTGATGTCTCTGGTGAAGGGGTCCAACAAGCTTTACTGAAAATCTTGGAAGGAACCGAAGCCAGCGTGCCTCCTCAAGGGGGACGCAAGCACCCGCACCAAGAAATGATTCAAATTGACACTACGAATATCCTTTTCATCGTCGGTGGCGCTTTTGATGGGATTGAAACCATTGTTAAAAACCGCATGGGTGAAAAGACAATCGGTTTTGGTACTGATAATAAGAAGTTTGCTGAAGGCGAAAGCATCATGCAACATATCATTCCCGAAGACTTGTTGAAGTTTGGTTTGATTCCTGAGTTTATCGGTCGCTTACCGGTGATGGCAGCCTTAGATAAGCTAACAAACGACGATTTGGTACGTATTTTGACCGAGCCGAAAAATGCTTTGGTCAAACAATATAAAAAATTGTTGTCCCTCGATGAGACGGAGTTGGAATTTGAACCAGCCGCTTTGAAAGCTATTGCCGATAAAGCGATTGAACGCAATACAGGTGCGCGGGGGTTACGCTCAATTATTGAAGATATCATGATGGATATCATGTTTGAGGTTCCTTCTGATGAAACAATCGCCAAGGTGACGATTACTAAAGAGGCGGTAACTGATGGAGAAGCGCCCAAAATCCAGTTGACTGAAAAAGAAAAAAAAGCCGGCTAAACTGCCGATGCCACTAGGGATACAAGTCGCAGGATTTGTATCCCTTTTTTCTGAAAGATTCCTGTGTCCACTGCCAGCTGACTGCAGGTTAGTGTTTATCTAGCGGACACACTAGCAAGAAAGGAAACGTATCTATGAAGGTTCATCACGCAGAAATTGTCATCAGCGCTGTCTCACCAGCCCAATATCCAGAAGGTGGTTTGCCAGAAATTGCTTTGTCTGGCCGTTCCAATGTCGGAAAGTCCTCCTTTATCAATACCTTGATTGATCGCAAAAACTTGGCTCGGACTTCTTCCAAACCTGGGAAAACACAAACCTTAAATTTCTATTTGATCGAAAATAGTTTGCTCTTTGTCGATGTTCCTGGTTATGGCTACGCAAAAGTTTCCAAAACCGAACGAGCAAAATGGGGACGAATGATTGAAACCTACCTAACAAAAAGGGAGCAATTAAAAGCCGTGGTCTCTCTAGTGGATTTGCGTCATGCCCCCTCGCAAGAAGATATTCAAATGTACCAATTTTTGAAATACTACGATATCCCTGTGATTTTGGTCGCTACTAAAGGAGATAAAATTCCTCGAGGTAAATGGAACAAACACGAATCTGTTATCAAGAAAGCCTTGGACTTTGATAACAACGATGAGTTTATCATCTTCTCCTCGGTTACTAAAGAAGGGAAGGAACAAGCGTGGCAAGCTATCCAGCAGGCCATTGCTGATTGAAAATAGCCAAAAAAGACGCCTCCTTATTTGGAAGCGTCTTTTTTTGTTGTTATTTTTTCTTCATCTTTGGTTTCAGGTTCTAAAAAGCGTTGGATTGCCGCTTCTTTTTCTTTAAGTTTGTCGGCTTTTTCGTCAGGTAACATTGCGAATTCTGCAAACTTTCGATCCAAAGTATCTTCTCGTTGAAACTTTAAGCCCATGGTTTTCACCTCCGCATTTGTAGTTTAGCACGAGTCGGGTATTTTTGACAGTCAGACTTTTCAACTGAAATAAAATTAGAATATTTTTAATGACAATTTTTAGAGTGTCATTTTTACAATAATAATAGCGAATAAAAACCTAATAGAAAACAATAAAATGAAGTGATTTTGATTGGCATTTTTATGATAGTTAGTTATAATAAGATTGTACTAAAATGAGAAAGTGGTGAGATTGTGAAGAAGGAAGAGAAGCTGTTTTTGACGATTCAGTATCAGGAAATCGACCAACATACGCTGCGACGGCTTATTCAGGACTGGCTCATCTTTGTTCGCATTTTGTTTGAGCCTCGTTGGCTGGCCTTGGATCAGGCAAACCAGCGATCGTTTTCTTTAGCTGATTGTGTCGCTTTTTTGAAACATGCCGAAACGCTGGACAGTTTTTCAATTTACGTGGGGGATGGTGCCAATGAAGCCAGTCTGCGTTTGGTGAAGGGGCATCTACTAGAGAAGCATTTAGTGACGAAAGCGGTTTTTGCTGAAAACCAAAAGATGATTCTTGATTATACAGAAGTCCAAATGAAAATGAAGGGCCTCTTTGCCTCTTTGCGTTCTTATGACGAATTTTTGTTTCATAATGTCGAAAAAATGGCTGAACGGCGCCGTTTTCAAGAGGAAGCTGCCATTAGCCAACTGCCTAAGCTGCGGCGTCCTAATGGTGAAGTTGTCGTGGATTGTAATCAGTTTGCTGGCTATGATATTTTCTATAAAGGTTTGACTTTGACTTCTTGCTGGCGGATGTACTTTAGTCGGTTTTATCGATATGTGATTCCTCTAGCTGTGATTGAGGAAGTTCAACAAGTGGAGCAGTCTCATTGGATTTCTCCCCAGGTGCTAATGATCGAGTTGTACCAAGATCCCTTTAACTGGGATAACACAAGCAATCGTGGATATCAACGCCTTTTCCGCGACCAGCTGGGCATTGACCAATTGGCGTGGAACAATGGGATTGGAATATTACGAGAACCTTTTATCGAATATGCCTATAGTGAGCGTATGATTCAAACAGTGCAATATCAAAATGATCGCTTACAACCGGCCGAAAAGAAAAAAGCGACTCATTTTGTGACGCGGCGCTTTGACTTAGTGAATGATCAGCAACAGGTGAAGAGAGTACGAGGAACTTTAAATGCGCAAGCCTATTTTCCCTGGGTGGATGGACAACGGATGAAGATGATGAATTATATCGTAATCGATCCCTCCTATGCTTTGGATGGTGGGGTAGCGGCTTACGAGTATTATCTTCGTAACTTTTTAGAAGTTGAGGTCGATCTACGGGATGGCCGATATCAAGAGTACTTAGTTATTTTGAACATTTATGTACCAGAAGAATATTTAGCAGAGATTCCTTATCGTCAATTGAAGGAAAAGATGACGGATGTGAAGTTTTCCCGGTTTAAGAAGAAAAAAGAGCAGGCCTTTTTTGACTTAAAAAAGGATGCTAATCATTTACGAGTAAATTTTCTACAGGTGAGTGCATTGCCGCAACTTGAAGAATTATCAGGAGGATAAGGAGATGGAAGATCGGATATTCAAAAAAACTATGGGACCGACTGCAGGGGTATTGCTTTTTTTGTGGATCTTACCGGATTTTCCTCTGAAAGTCACTGTCAGCTTGCTGATTGTGGTGTTGGGAGTGGTGTTAAGCCTCTTTTTTCTGTGGCGGGAGTTGGGGAGTCGCTTGTCAAGAAGCAAGGGAAAACTCCCCGTTACTGAAGCTGAAGTCAAGCGACGAATGGATCGCTATTAGCAGTCTGCGTTTGAAATTTTTAATAATCAAAAAAGCTTATCTTCCACTGAAACTTTAATGGAAAATAAGCTTTTTTTGCGAGTATTACATATAGTGCTTTTCGGCTTGGGAGACTATATGAAGTCTTTTCTCATGCCTCTTTTTAATTTGAGCTTTTATTATTCGGCCAGGGGTTTCTTTAAGAGACCAAAAACGACCCCAGAAATAATTGCACCGATCGCAATCAAAAGCAAGTAAACAATCGGTTGACTAACCAATGGAATCACGAAAATCCCACCATGAGGCGCCATCAAACGAATTCCGAAGCCACCAACTAGGCCACCGGTAATAGCTGAACCGATGATGAAACTTGGAATTGCTCGCAAAGGATCGGATGCAGCGAAAGGAATCGCCCCTTCTGTGACAAAGGATAGACCCATGATGATATTGGTTAATCCGGCATCTTGTTGTTCTTTCGTAAATTTATTTTTGAATAAACGAGAAGCGATGAAGATTGCTAGTGGGGGTACCATCCCGCCGGCCATAACTGCTGCCATCACGATGGAGCCACCTTCAGCAACGGTCGTAGCAATGGTAGCAGTCCCAAAGACATATGCGGCTTTGTTGATTGGGCCACCAAGGTCGGCCGCCATCATTCCTGCCAATAAAGCCCCCAATAACGCTGCATTCGTACCTCCAAGGCTATTTAGGAAATTATTTAAGGCGCTATTAATAGCACTCATGGGGATATTCACTAAAAGCATCAAGAAGCCGGTAATCAAAAGACCAAAGAAGGGATAGAACAAGATGGCTTTGATTCCTTCTAATGATTTTGGTAGACCACTGAAAAGCTTCCGTAAAAATTGGATAACATACCCACCTAGGAAACCACCAATCAAGGCGCCTAAGAAACCAGCACCGCCACTATTGGCTAAAGCCCCTGCGGCAAAACCGACGACTAAACCAGGACGATCTGAAATACTCGAGGCAATAAAGCCGGCTAAAACAGGTAACATAAATCCAAAGGCCGCATTGCCAATATCATTAAACCACTTGGCTTGTTCGTGAAATGAGCCTAACTTGGAAAGGGAATCTTGAGGGACACCCATAAAGTTATCAATCATAAAGGAAATGGCGATCATAATCCCACCAGCAATCACGAATGGCAACATGTGGGAGACGCCGTTCATCAAGTCTTTGTAGATACGTTGCCCAACGGTCCCATCAGCAGAACTATCATCAGTAGGGTTGGTTCCGCCGGTTCCATGGAAAATCGGAGCGTTACCGCTTAGGGCTTCGTTAATCAATTCCTCTGGCTTCCGGATACCGTCAGAGACAGGACGATTGACCAAATGTTTGCCGTCAAAACGATTCATTTCTACTTTTTTGTCAGCGGCGACGATGACGCCGTCTGCTTTGGCGATGTCTTCTGGTGTTAGTCTATTTTTGATTCCTTCAGAGCCATTGGTTTCCACTTTGATTGTGATGCCCATTTCTTTGGCTTGTTTTTTCAGGGCATCTTCTGCCATATAGGTGTGGGCGATACCCGTCGGACAAGCCGTCACAGCGACGAGGTATTTGCGATCGGCTTCAGAGAGAGTAGTGGCGGCTTTTTCCGCAGCTTCTGCTTGTTCTTCTGCAGCTTTTTGGTTTTCAGCATCAGTGAAAAGTTGTTGGACTTGTTCCGGCGTAGTAGCTCCTTTTAACTTTTCGACAAAGTCTGGGTTAATTAATAAGCGACTCAAAGCTGCCAATGCTTGCAAGTGGGTGTCGTTGGCGCCTTCTGGAGCGGCAATCATGAAGAAGAGGTAAGTCGGTTGCCCATCCAAAGCTTGGTAATCAACACCGGCACTGCTTTTGGCAAAGAGGACGGTGGCTTCTTTGACGGCTTTGTTTTTGGCATGAGGCATCGCGATACCATCGCCAAGGCCAGTGGAGGTTTGGGCTTCTCGGGCTAAGATACCATCTTTGTAAGTCTTGATATCGGTGATCCGTCCCACATCATACATCTTTTGGACCATTTCATCGATTGCCCCCTGCTTGTCAGTGGCTTTCAAATCCATGATCATAGCGTCTTGCAACATCAATTCTTTGATTTTCATAGATACTCCTCCATTTTTCTTTTATCCAAATTAACCAATTTTGGTAATTTCAACTTCCGGTAATAACGCTTCAATCAACTCACGAGTGGCTAAGTCATCGGAAAAGGCGGTCCCACTCCCACTAGCTACGCCATATTTAAAGGCTTCTAAAGGGTCATGGGTCTTTTCAAAGGCTCCAATAAAACCAGCAATCATCGAGTCACCAGCGCCGACAGAATTCTTCAAGGGACGTTTTAAAACATTTGATTGATAGACGCCGTCATCGATGAATAATAAGGCGCCGTCACCAGCCATGGAGATGATGACGTGACGAGCCCCCTCCAACAGCAAGCGCTTGCCATAGGGGATGATAGCCTCGATTGTGTGAAATTCGGTCTGGTAAAGATCGGCTAATTCATGATTATTGGGTTTGACTAACAAAGGACCATCTTCTAAGGCATCAGCTAGGTCTTGACCGGTAGTATCGATGACAAAATCTGCTTCTTTTGCTTTTACGATAGCGATTAGTTCTTGATAGAAACCTTTGCGTAAAGAGGCTGGGGCACTTCCAGAAAGAACCACGATATCACCTTTTGTAATCTGACTGAGTTTTTCTTTGAGGGCTTGAATCTCCTCGTTCGTAATGAGTGGGCCGCCACCGTTGATTTCGGTTTCTGTTAGGGATTTTAGTTTGATGTTAATCCGTGTGTCATCAGCGACTTGCGTGAAATCACAGTGAAGACCTTCAGCAACTAACGCTTCTTTGATGAAGTCGCCAGTAAAGCCGCCTAGAAAACCGAGAGCTGTAGAAGGGGCATCGAGACGTTGTAAAATCCGCGTCACGTTGATCCCTTTACCTCCAGGAAATTTAAAGTCTTTGGTCATACGATTAACAACGCCAGGTTTGAAGTCAGCGACCTGGACAATGTAATCAATCGAGGGGTTTAACGTTACAGTATAGATCATTTCATTACCTCCGTTATGCTTGTTTCTTCGTGGTAGGCTTGGGCATTTTGTAAATCGAGGGCGTCAGTAATAATCATGACGTCTCGCAAAGCCGCAAACTTGGTAAAGGTGATTTGTTCAAATTTTGAAGCATCGGCCAAGACAATCGCCATATCTGCTTGTCTCGCCGCCGTTTTCTTCAGCAAGGCTTCATCAGGGTCAGGGGTCGTAATCCCAGCTGTCAGTTCAATTCCATTGGCACCTAGAAAGGCTTTGGTGAAGCGAAAAGGCTCTAGCTGTTGAATCGCTGTGTATCCTAATGTTGCTTGTGTGGAGAGCTTGATATTGCCACCTAAAATAATGGTTTCGATTTGCCGTTCGATCAAACGGGCAGCATGTTGAACCGAGTTGGTGACAGCTTTGATTTGAATTCCTCTAGGCAGGTGGTCAATCAATTCTAAGGTGGTAGAACCAGCGTCTAGATAAATGACATCCTCGGCATGAACTAAGCTAGCCCCGTAAGCTGCAATCGCGCGTTTTTCAGAAGGGTGTTCCGAGGTTTTTTGTTGCATATCCGGTTCCAACATGAATCGTTGAATCTTCTTAGCACCACCGTGGATACGTAAAAGCAAATGTTGATCTTCCAAATCTTGGAGGTCGCGACGAATCGTGGACTCTGAAGCATCTAGCTTTTGGGTTAACTCTTGTAATTTGACAATGTTCTTTTCCTGAATGAGTTGTAAAATTCGTTGTTGCCGTTCTTCAGTTAGCACAAATAATCCTCCTTTCGGCAAAAATAGCTAAAAAAATGATGGATAACGGGTATTTCTTTTTCAACTATAGAATACCACGGCGAGCAATCAAATACAATCAAATTCAATCATAAACATTCAAAAATCTGTCATAACTATCAATGTTGCCGTTTGCAATGGGAAAATCTTGCTTGGTTAACCTTAACTATTTGACAGGGGCCTGACTCATTTGGCTTAATAAAGGATAAGACTACTAGTAAATACTTAGGAAAAGAGGAGAAAGCCATGGATAACGAGACAATTTTACAGGCCTTTGAGTGGGAGCTCAAACCAGATCACCAACATTGGCAATTATTAGCTCAAAAAGCCGACCTTTTTCAGCGCCTTGGCTTCACAGCGCTTTGGCTCCCACCAGCTTCGAAAGGTGCCGCCGGTGCACAAGACGTCGGCTACGGGACTTATGATTTATATGATTTAGGGGAGTTTGATCAAAAAGGCTCGATTCCTACCAAATATGGTACGAAAGACGAATATCTAAAGTTGATAGCAACTCTGCAAGAAAAAGGGCTGAAGGTGTATGCAGATATTGTTTTCAATCATTTCCTCGGTGCAGATGAAACTGAAGAAGTCTCTGCTGTCAAATATAGTTGGGGTAATCGTAATCAACAGATCAGTGGGGAAGAACAAATTGAAGCTTGGACTAAGTTTACTTTTCCTGGACGCAAGGGGCAGTATGATGATTATATCTGGACTTGGCGCAATTTTTCGGGAGTGGACTATGACGCTCGTTCCAAAGATCACGCCATCTACAATCTTGGGGACCGAGGCTGGGTACCTGATGTGGATGGGGAAAAAGGTAATTTCGATTATCTGATGGGTTGTAATTTGGATATGGAGTATCCAGAGACTATCCAAAATTTGGATAATTGGGGACGCTGGTTTTTGGATTTGACGGAAGTTGACGGCTTTCGCCTCGATGCAGTGAAACATATTCAGTTTGATTATTTTGTAGACTGGCTGTTGCATCGGCGAGAAGAAAAAGGGGACCAACTTTTTGTAGTGGGAGAATACTGGTCAGAGGATGTGACGAAGCTGGAGAATTATTTGGATTCTTCCGGCAATTTGATTTACCTGTTTGATGTTCCACTGCATTTTAATTTTCAGCAAGCCGCCACCTCGATGGGAGCCTATGACATGCGACAGATTTTCGATCATACGCTGTTGGCGGCGCGACCGGAGTATGCTGTTACTTTTGTCGATAATCATGATACTCAAAAAGGACAAAGTCTGGAATCTTGGGTGGAAGGTTGGTTTAAAGCTCACGCCTATGCGTTGATTCTTTTACGAAAGTTAGGGACGCCAGTGGTTTTCTGGGGTGATTTATATGGTATTCCCACCCAAGGCATCGATCCGGTAGGGCGGGAATTACTGATACTCTTACTCTTACGAAAACACTTAGCCTATGGCAATCAGGTGGATTACTTTTATGATCCGGATCGTATCGGTTGGGTCCGGACGGGGGATTATGAGCACGAGCTATCCGGCTATGCTGTGATCATGACCAATGCTAGCGGTGGTGAACTAGAAATGACTATCAGTGCCCTGCATGGCGGAAAAACATTTGTGGACGCTTTTGGTAACAATGAAGCAAAAGTCGTGTTAGATGAAAATGGACGGGGCGTTTTTCCAGTTAATGACGGTCAGATTTCCGTGTATGTCAATGAAGCCATCGCCGAAACCATCCGCAATGTAGAAGACTTAGACTTATATTAGACACGCCATCAGATTGAAACGGCTGGTGGTGTCACACCGCTAAAAATGTCGAAATGCTTTTCGTTTTGCAATCCAGTGTTGAAGAACCAAATAAAATAAACAGAGCTTCCCATGTCTTTTCATGGAAGCTCTGTTTATTTGGTTTGTGTTTGAGCGATAGAAAGACTGGCTATGGAAGACAAAGCTGAGACAATTGTTTGTTTGATAGGCCGCAACGTTGAAGCGTTAGGCTAGTGGTTTTCTTGTCCAAGCCTCGATCTGCTGACGAACTTCTTTGGCGTGGTGGGTATCGGTTAGAATCTTTAAAAAGTCGCCCACTTTGATGACGGTATCCCCATGGACTAAAAGCTCTTTTTCTCCTCGTTGAATCGAGACTAGCAACATGTCTTTGGGCCACCGAATGTCGCGAACTTGAGTGCCATCTAAGGGGCTTTCCGCATGAACGGCATATTCGATGACTAAACGCTGTCCTTTCATTGGCAAGGAAGTTGGTTTGATCATGCGTTCTAAAAGAGACTCATAGATTGGACTGCCACCGAGTAAATCATTGACGATATAAGCAATCAAGGCTACCAGTCCTAAAGGCATCAGGTGATTTAAAGAACCCACCATTTCTGTGACGAGAATGATAGCAGTCAAGGGGGCTTTGCCAATTGCTGCAAAATAGCCGGCCATCGCGATGATGACAAAGTCTTTGACGTATTGAGGATCCATCCCCAAGCTGCTAACGGCTAGTTGACCAAAGAAGGCTCCTAAAATCCCACCTAAAGTCAGAATCGGTAAAAAAATCCCTCCAGGTAAGCCGGATCCATAGGAGATCATGGAAAAAATAAAACGCAAGAGAAACAGGCCCAGCAAAATACTAGCTAAGGGAATTTCAGTACCGAAGCTTAGAACGATTTGATTGCCACCACCAAGATAATCTGGGAAAAAGTAGCCGACGGGAATTACCAATAAAAATGGTACTAGCCCATAGAGCCATTTTGGGAGGGGGACTTTATGATAGATTTTCTCTAAATTTAGTAAGACCACCTGGTAAAATCGTCCGAAGATTCCAAGAAAGACCCCCAGTAGAGTTAATAACCAGTAATATTTTAATGGCAGAGAGGGGATGTCTCCTAAGTATAGGACTGGTTGTAGGCCAAAAATCATCAAGGATACGGCATTGGCACAAACGGCTGAGGTAAAGGAGGTCAGCCATACCAGTGGCGAAAAATTATGATGGACTTCTTCCACGATGAATAGTAACGCAGCAATCGGGGCGTTGAAAGCCGCAGCCAAGCCAGCGGCAGCGCCACTGGAAAGTAAAATCTTGCTTTCTGATCGATCGGCTTTCAGCCATTGAGAGATTCCTTGACCGATGCTGGCTCCAAGCTGAATCGAAGGACCTTCCCGACCAAGAAATAGGCCCATCCCGACACTGAGAATCCCACCAAACATTTTTTTCCAAAGGACCGAAAACCAATTTGGTGACAGTTCGTCTTGTAGCTGGGCTTCTACTTGGGGAATCCCACTGCCTTTGATGTTTGGATCGGACTTTACTAATAAACCGACAACTAGGGCACAAAGAAGGCTAACTAGCCCCCAAAAGAAGAGCCATAGCGGGTGCTGCTGAAAAAGATGGTAAAGCTGCCTGACGACATCGCTGAGTTTTTCAATGCCAAGACGAAAGAGACTGACTGCTAACCCAGCCAGTGTTCCAATCAAGGCGCCTTTTAATAAATAACTAATTCTAGTTTTATCAAGATTTGTTGTTTTCATCATCAAAGTCCTTTTTATTTTCATTACTTTAAATGTAGCTTGTTTTTTAAGGGTTGGCAAGGGTTATGGGAATTTACAAGAGGCTTTCATGGAATTTTTTTATTAACTTTTGGAGGCTGGTCGTTTTAACCTCGGGCGGGTAATGCTATAATCAAAGAGATTGAAATATGGTAGTCTGTCGATGTGATCAGCACTATATTCGGAAATAATAATGACCTTCTGCCAACAGGGCGTGAAAGCAGCAATCCCGTGTTGCCTAGTCAGGTATCTGTTTGTCTGAAGGTGGATAGCTGAAGAAAGGAAGTTTTTGATGACAGCCAATGTATTTCTCAAAGGGATGAATCCCAAGCAAGCTGAAGCAGTGACAGCAACAGAAGGGCCTTTGTTGATTATGGCCGGCGCCGGTAGTGGGAAGACTCGGGTGCTCACTCACCGAATCGCCTATTTAATAGAAGAAAAATTAATCAATCCGTGGAATATCTTGGCGATTACCTTTACGAATAAAGCCGCTCGAGAGATGAAAGAACGGGTCAATGGCCTCTTGGGAGCAGGTGGGGAAGATGTTTGGATTTCCACATTTCACTCCATGTGTGTGCGAATTTTACGACGAGATGTCGATCATATTGGGTATTCTCGTAATTTTACGATAATAGACAGTTCCGAACAGTTGACTTTGATGAAACGCGTAGTTAAGGAATTGAATATTGATCCCAAAAAATACGATCCTCGAAGTTTGTTAGGAGCCATCTCCAATGCAAAAAATGAATTGCTGACACCAGCCGATTATGAAGCACAACAAGGCGGTTTTTTTGAACAGATGGTGGCGAAGTGTTACCAATTGTATCAAAAAGAACTACGACGGAATCAATGTATGGATTTTGATGATTTGATCATGGTCACCATTCGCCTGTTTCAAGACAATGAAGAAGTTTTACAGTTTTACCAACGAAAATTTCAATACATTCATGTGGATGAATACCAAGATACGAACCATGCGCAATATACCTTAGTCAATATGTTAGCCGCTCGTTTTCGTAATCTGTGTGTGGTGGGAGATGCCGACCAAAGTATTTATGGTTGGCGAGGAGCGGATATGCAAAACATCCTTGACTTTGAAAAGGACTATCCCGATGCCCGCACCATTTTATTAGAACAAAATTATCGCTCCACCAAAACAATCTTAGCAGCAGCCAATCAAGTCATCGCCAATAATTCCAATCGCAAAGAAAAAAATCTTTGGACCCAAAACAGTGATGGTGAAAAAATTACTTACTACCACGGGGAAAGCGAACGAGATGAGGCGCGCTTTATTGTTTCTGAGATTCAAAAACAACAGCGAGAAAAGCAACGGAAATATGGCGATTTTGCTGTGTTATACCGGACAAACGCGCAATCTCGGGTAGTGGAAGAAACCCTCTTGAAAGCCAATATTCCTTATAAAATGGTTGGGGGCCATAAGTTTTATGATCGCAAAGAAATCAAAGATATCTTGGCTTATCTGCAAGTCATCGCTAACCCAGCAGACTCTTTGAGTTTTGCTCGGGTAGTCAATACCCCAAAACGTGGAATTGGGGCAACCTCTTTGGAGCGTCTACGGGAGTTTGCTGATATCCATCAGTTTTCCTTATTGGAGGCTTCCCTAAATGTCGCTTTGTCACCAGTCACGGGTAAGGCAGCAAAAGAACTTTATGAGTTTGGGGAGTTAATTGAGGGATTCAGTCAAATGGTTCCGTTTTTGACAGTAACTGAACTCACGAAAGAAGTTCTTAAAAAGACTGGTTATGAAGAAGATTTACGACGTCAAAATACGTTAGAATCACAAAATCGTTTAGAAAACTTAGAAGAGTTTATGACTGTTACCCAAGACTTTGATAAGACTTTTGCAGCCAGTCAAGAAACTGCCAATCAAGAAGAAGCACCAGAAGATAAGTTGACACTTTTCCTAAATGATCTGGCCTTGATTTCGGACGTGGATTCCTATGAAGAAGAAGCCAGTGAAGTGACCTTGATGACCCTTCATGCCGCAAAAGGGCTGGAGTTTCCGGTCGTCTTTTTAGTGGGCTTGGAAGAAGGGGTCTTTCCTTTGTCGCGGGCGATGTTAGAACAACACGAGTTGGAAGAAGAACGGCGCCTGGCCTATGTAGGAATTACGCGAGCAGAAGAAGAGTTGTTTTTGACCAATGCCCTTTCCCGTACCCTTTATGGGAAAACCCAATACAATCGGCCTTCGCGCTTTGTCAAAGAGATTGAAGCTAATCTTTTAGACAATCAAGGAGTCTCTGGGTCCAGCCAAACAGGCTTTGGAAGCTTCACTCAAACTGCCAAATCCATGGGAGGAATCCGTAGCGGTACAACGAATACTTACAAAGAAAAGCCCTACAAAGCAGAATATAAGCAAGCCGTGGTGCATGGTGTTTCCAGTAAACAGGAGACCGCAGCGGCTGGTGAAACTTGGAAAATCGGTGACAAAGTCCAACATAAAAAATGGGGACAGGGTACCGTGGTACGAGTCGGTGGTGTCGCCAAAGATGTCGAATTGGACGTCGCTTTTCCGGCTCAAGGAATCAAGCGCTTGTTAGCAGCCTTTGCACCAATTGAAAAAATCTAGAAAGGGTGACGTCTTCCATGACTGAAAAACAGCCGATAGATGATCAAGCTCGGATTCTTCAGTTACAACAGCAACTGAATCAATACGGCTATGAATACTATGTACAAGATCAACCAACTGTCGAGGATTATATCTATGATCAGCTGTATGCCGAGTTAGTACAGTTGGAAAGCAAACATCCTCAGTTGATTACACCGGATTCTCCCACTCAGCGTCTGGGAGGGAAAGTCTTAAAAGGTTTTGAAAAAGTAGTTCATGATGTTCCTCTTTATTCCTTAAATGATGTCTTTAACCAAGAGGAGATTATTGCCTTTGATGAACGGGTGAAAAAAGCCTTAGGAGATTCAGTGTCATATGTTTGTGAACTGAAAATTGATGGCCTCTCTATTTCACTAAAATACGTGGATGGCCTTTTTGTCCAAGGAGCCACTCGTGGGGACGGGACTGTTGGCGAAAATATCACCGAAAATTTAAAAACGGTACGCTCGATACCATTAAAATTGGCCGAACCTTTAAACATCGAAGTGCGGGGGGAATGTTTTATGCCCCGTTCTTCCTTTGTCCGTTTAAATAAAGAACGGGAGGAAGCCGGCCAAGATGTTTTCGCCAATCCGCGGAATGCTGCAGCAGGTAGCTTGCGGCAATTGGATACGAAAATTACTGCGAAACGGAATTTGGACACTTTCTTGTATACGGTGGCGGATTTTGGACCGATGGAAGCTGCTAGCCAAGGGGAGGCCTTGCAAGAATTAGCGAAAAATGGGTTTCATGTTAATCCTGAAGCCCGGATCTGTCATACGGTAGAAGAAATCTGGGCCTACATTCAAGAGTACCATCTGAAACGTGTAGACTTGCCTTATGAAATCGATGGTGTGGTTATCAAGGTGAACGACTTTAGCCAGCAAGACGAGCTAGGATTTACCGTTAAAGCGCCACGGTGGGCAACTGCTTACAAGTTTCCGCCAGAAGAAGCTCAGACGACTCTCCAAGATATCCAATGGACTGTCGGACGCACAGGAGTCGTGACACCTACAGCGGTTATGGACCCGGTCTTTATTGCGGGTTCCACCGTCAGCCGAGCCAGTCTTCACAATATGGATTACATTGCGGCCAAAGATATTCGCCTGCAGGATCAAGTAATCATCTACAAAGCAGGAGATATCATTCCTGAGATTAGCCACGTGGTGCTGGCGCAGCGTCCAAGTGATAGCCAGCCTTACTTGGCACCGACTCATTGTCCAGAATGTGAAAGTGAACTAGTGCATTTGGATGAGGAAGTGGCTCTGCGTTGTATTAATCCCAAATGTCCAGCCCAGCTAAAGGAAGGATTGGCGCATTTTGTTTCTCGTAATGCCATGAATATCGATGGGTTAGGCCCGCGGGTATTGAATCAAATGTACGATAAAGGCCTTGTGAAAGACGTTGTTGATTTGTATAAGCTCACTGAGACACAATTGTTGACCTTGGATAAAATCAAAGAAAAAGCCGCCGACAATCTTTTGCGAGCGATTGATGCCAGCCGCGAAAATTCATTGGAACGCCTGATTTTTGGCTTAGGAATTCGTCATGTGGGAGCCAAAGCCGCCAAAATATTAGCCGAACATTTTGGAGATATGACGCGTTTGGCGCAAGCGGAACAATCAGAAATTGTTGCCCTTGAGACGATTGGTGAAACCATTGCCGATAGTGTCGTCACTTATTTTAGCAATCAAGAAGTTCATGAATTGATTGCCGAGCTACAGGAAGCGGGGGTTAATCTGCGCTATCGTGGGCCACAATTAGCAGAATTGGCTTCGGTGGCATCGCCTTTTGCTGGGAAAACCGTGGTCTTGACTGGTAAACTTTCTCATTATACGCGGGACGAAGCAAAAGAAAAAATCGAGTTGCTGGGTGGCAAAGTCACCGGGAGCGTCTCGAAAAAAACCGATATCGTAGTTGCTGGTGAGGATGCGGGCAGCAAGCTGACCAAAGCCCAATCTTTAGGGGTAACCGTTTGGGATGAGTCGCAAATGGTTCAAGCGATTGAAGGGAGCGAAAAGAATGAAAACTAAACAACTAGTTGCCCTTGGCTTGTGCCTGCTAACGCTTAGTGCTTGTGGCAACCTAGATATGGGCATCTCAAAAACCGATGATGGAGAAAAAACCGAAAGTGGCAGTATTACCACCGGACGAGTAGATGATTCCGTGTATCAGGCCATCATGCCAGATGGCCATTATGAAACCAGTGCCGCTCGTGATGCAGTCGCTTCATTAAATAGTGGGTACAACCAAGAAAACTTTGAGAATGGGCTACTGCGTCTGTCCCACGAAGCTTTTTCACCGGATAAATACTTTTTCCAAGAAGGGCAACACCTAGATTACGATACGTTGAGCAGTTGGCTGGCTCGCAATACCGATGACAACAACCAAGGATTGAATCCAGCAGACAAAAACCAACCATTGATTTTACAGCAAATCTTGGAGCATGACTTTATCGAAGAAGATGGCAAAACTTTAGGGGGGATTAGCTTAGGGTTTGCCTTTAATTCAGTCTATTACGATGGCAACAAAGCCACGGCAGTCAGTCGTGAGGAAATCATGGCAAATGCTCGTAAATCTGTCAATTCCGTTTTAACCCGGATGCGAAAAACAAAAGGCTTGGAGAAAATTCCAATTATGGTGGGCTTGTTTGAACAAGCGGCCAAAGATGATATCGCAGGTGGTAAATATATTTATACGGCAGTCGCCAAGAATGGTGCCACCACCATTGACCAGTTTGACAAGGTTAATGAAGAATACGTTTCTTTGCCAATTCTTAGTGGTAGGGAAAATGCGGCAACGCGTGACGGGGTGGCCACGAAATTTACTACTTTCCGCAATACTGTCCAGAACTTCTTTCCAAATCTGACTGGGGTGACAGCAACCGCTTATTATGCTGAAGAGCAGTTGCAATCTTTGACCATCAAGGTGGATTCTAAGTATTATACGAAAACTGAAATTACCAGTTTTACCCAATATTTAGGCAAACAGCTGGAATCGATTTTTGCCGATGTCAAAGGACAATTGGAAGTCCAAATCCTATCAGTGGAAGGGCCCCAAGCATTTGTCTCCCGAAAAGCCGGTGAGAAAGAGATTATTTCCTATATTTTCAATTAAAGCTTGAAAAATTCCGAAAGTTATTTCATTATAGTAAAGAATAAATCGTTTTTTGTACCAAACATCCAACCGCGCTAAGTTTTTCTTAGGGCAGAAAGTGAGGAGTTCATGGCTATCACAGAAGAACAAGTCAAACACGTCGCAAAACTTGCTAAGCTTAAGTTTGACGATACCGAGTTACATGAATTTACGAATCAGTTAGGCAAAATCATCGATATGGTGGAAATGTTAGAAGAAGTCGATACAGAAGGAGTGGCCTTCACTTCAAATGTTGTGGAAACTGTCAATGTCATGCGTCCAGACCGGGCCCAAGCAGGGATGAGCCGGGATGACCTGATGAGAAACGTACCAGAAAAAGAAGATGGCTTTATCAAAGTTCCAGCGATTATCGATAACGGGGAGGCTGGGGCATAATGACGAAATTATATGATAAATCCATTGAAGAATTACACCAGTTGTTAGTATCAAAAGAGATTACCGCAGTGGATTTGACTCGAGCGACCATCGAACGAATCAAAGAAACTGATGGCCAAGTAGAGGCTTTTCTGAATATTCCTGAAGAAAAAGCCTTAGAGTTGGCACAAGCCATTGACGAAAAAGGCATTGATGAAAGCAATCCATTAACCGGGATTCCGATCGGGATTAAAGACAATATCGTTACCAAAGATATCGTTACCACTGCTGCTTCAAAAATTCTCTACAATTTTGATCCGATCTATGATGCGACAGTGATGGAAAAAGTCTATGCTGCCGATTTTGTACCCGTAGGCAAACTGAACATGGATGAGTTTGCCATGGGGGGCTCCACGGAGACTTCTTATTTCAAGAAAACCAAAAATGCTTGGGATTTCACCAAAGTTCCTGGTGGTTCTTCGGGTGGTTCGGCAGCCGCTGTGGCAGCTGGTCAAGTGCCAGTCGCGTTAGGTTCCGATACTGGTGGCTCCATCCGCCAACCTGCAGCATTTAACGGGATTGTTGGGATGAAACCAACTTACGGCCGGGTTTCTCGTTTTGGTTTGATTGCCTTTGCTTCATCTTTGGATCAAATCGGACCGATGACGCGGACAGTTAAAGATAACGCCTTGACCTTAAACGCTATCGCCGGCTACGATGAAAAAGATGGGACCTCCTCAGGTATTTCCGTACCGGACTTTACGGAAGGCTTAAATGGCGATATTAAAGGCATGAAAATCGGTTTGCCAAAAGAATACCTTGGTGAAGGGGTCCAACCAGGAGTACGAGCAGCCATCATGCAAGCAGCCGCTACTTTCCGTGAATTAGGAGCGACAGTCGAAGAAGTTAGCCTGCCGCATTCTAAATATGGAGTTGCTGTCTACTATATCATCGCCTCCTCAGAAGCTAGCTCAAACTTGCAACGTTTTGACGGTATCCGCTATGGTTATCGCTCAGAAAATGTACAGGACTTGGAAGATGTCTACGTCAACTCTCGTAGTGAAGGTTTTGGTGATGAAGTGAAACGCCGGATTATGCTAGGGACCTTCTCTTTGAGTGCTGGCTACTATGATGCATACTTCAAAAAAGCCGGTCAAGTTCGGACGCTGATTCGTCAAGATTTTGAAAATGTCTTCAATGACTATGATTTGATTATTGGACCAGCGTCACCAACCGTCGCTTTTGGTATGGGAGAAAACATCAATGATCCCATCACGATGTACATGAGTGATATCTTAACAATTCCGGTAAACTTAGCAGGCTTACCAGGGATGAGTATCCCAGCAGGCTTTTCAGAAGGCTTGCCAGTGGGCTTGCAAATCATCGGCAAAGCTTTTGATGAGTCAACGATGTACAAAGCTGCTTATGCTTTTGAACAAGCGACTGATTTCCACACGAAAAAACCAGCGATTTTAGGGGGGAACGACTAATGAACTTTGAAACAGTCATCGGGCTGGAAGTCCACGTAGAATTAAAAACCAACTCTAAAATCTTTTCACCAGCACCGGCGCATTTTGGTGCCGAACCTAACAGCAATACCAACGTCATCGACTGGGGGTATCCTGGGGTTTTGCCGGTAATGAATAAGACTGCCATTGAGTTTGGGATGAAGGCTGCCTTAGCCTTAAACTGTGAAATTTCCAAAGATACGCATTTTGATCGGAAGAACTATTTTTATCCTGATAATCCTAAAGCCTACCAAATTTCGCAATTTGACCAACCTATCGGCCATGATGGTTGGATTGAAATCGAAGTGGCTGGCAAGAAAAAGAAAATCCGGATTGAACGGGTTCATTTGGAAGAAGACGCCGGTAAAAACATGCACGGTATTGGCGGCTACTCCTATGTGGATTTAAACCGTCAAGGAACACCCTTGATTGAAATCGTCTCAGAAGCAGATATGCGCTCACCAGAAGAGGCTTATGCTTATTTGGAAGCTCTCCGCTCAATCGTACAGTTTACCGAAGTTTCTGATGTGAAGATGGAAGAAGGGTCCATGCGTTGCGATGCCAATATCTCTTTGCGCCCTTATGGCCAAGAAGAGTTTGGAACTAAAACTGAGCTGAAGAACTTGAACTCCATGAGCTTTGTCCGTAAAGGGCTAGCGTTTGAAGAAAAACGCCAAGCGAAAGTTTTGCTTTCTGGCGGCGAAATCCAACAAGAGACGCGTCGCTTTGATGAAACCACCAACAAAACGATTTTGATGCGGGTAAAAGAAGGGTCTAGTGACTACCGTTACTTCCCAGAACCAGATATTCCGCGGTTTGTCATCGATGACGAATGGATCCAACGGGTAAAAGCAACCTTACCAGAACTGCCAGCTTCTCGTCGCTTACGTTACGTTGAAGAAATGGGCTTACCAGAGTATGACGCCAAAGTCTTGACTTTGTCGAAAGAAATGTCTGATTTCTTTGAAGAAACCTTGGCTGCTGGTGCCGATCCGAAACAAGCTTCTAACTGGTTGATGGGAGAAGTTTCTGCTTATTTGAACAGTGCTAAACTGGAATTGGGCGAAACAAAATTGACGCCACAAAACTTAGCGGGGATGATCACGCTGATTGCTGATGGTACGATTAGTTCTAAGATTGCCAAGACCGTCTTCAAAGAGTTGATTGAAAACGGTGGCGATGCCAAAGAAGTGGTTGAGAAAAAAGGCTTAGTTCAATTATCTGACCCTGCACAATTGTTACCAATCATCAATGAGATATTGGATAACAACGGGCAATCCGTGGAAGACTTCAAAAACGGTAAAGACCGGGCTGTTGGCTTCTTAGTCGGGCAAATCATGAAAGCTACCAAAGGAAAAGCGAATCCTGGTGTAGTAAACAAACTCTTGCAAGAAGAATTAGCGAAACGGTAATTCTTGCTAAACCTTAGTCAAATAGCTTGAAGCAACGGTCTGTGTCATATATGGCGCAGACCGTTTCCTTGTGTTAAAATCTAAAGGATGATGAAATTTGAGAGGAGCGGCTGATATGAAACGTGCCCGTGTGATCTACAATCCCACCTCAGGTAAAGAAATAATGAAACAAAATTTAGCCGATATTTTGGATGTATTGGAACAGGCTGGGTTTGAAACCAGTGCTTATGCTACGACTCCAGAGTTAAACTCTGCTAAAAGAGAGGCGGAGCGCTGTGGCTTAGCTGGCTTTGACTTAATCGTTGCAGCTGGTGGAGATGGTACTATCAACGAAGTCGTCAATGGGATTGCCCCTTTAGAAAAGCGACCAAAAATGGCAATTATTCCAGCAGGGACAACTAATGACTATGCGCGGGCGCTGAAAGTTCCTCGCAATGATGTCAAAAAAGCTGCCGAAGTGATTTTAAAAAATCAGACTATCAAAATGGATATCGGTAAAACCGATGATGACTACTTTATTAATATCGCAGCCGGGGGTCACTTAACAGAATTGACCTATGATGTGCCTTCAGAGTTGAAGAGTATTTTTGGCTATTTGGCTTATTTGGCCAAAGGAGCCGAACTTTTACCGCGAATCAAACCGATACCCATGAAATTAATTTATGATGATGGGGTTTATGAAGGCAATGCTTCAATGTTTTTCCTTGGGTTAACCAATTCAGTGGGAGGCTTTGAACAAATCGCGCCGGATGCCAAACTGGATGATGGAAAATTCTCCTTGATTATCGTTAAAACCGCCAATGTATTTGAAATCGTGCATTTGGTAGCGTTGATGATGAATGGTGGCAAGCATATCAAGGACCCGCGAATTCTCTATACCAAAACCTCAAAATTGGAAGTCATTCCCAAAAGTGGTGATCGCTTGATGATTAATTTGGATGGCGAGTATGGAGGCGATGCGCCGATGAGTTTCACCAACTTACATCAGCATATTGAAATGTATGCCAGTTTAGACGATATCCCTGATGATGCTGTCGTTGGGGAAGAAGAGGACTTTGATATGGTGAGTAAAGAGTTTATTCAAGAGGTGGAACAACTAACGCAAGAAGATATCGATGGCGATGGGACGATACCACCGTCTGAGGATCCGTCAAAAACAAACGAAAATACTGACTAAGAGAGAAAGCGCCGGTTATCATGCCGGTGCTTTGTTTTGCCTTAAAACGATGGGAAAATGATTGTAACTTTGCGGGCTTTCCCGTATGATGAACAAAGAAAGTCGAGGGATCAAGATGAAAGATTACCCAGTAAAAAAAAATCAAGAACTAACCGTAACGATTAAAGACCTCTCCCATGAAGGCATGGGGATTGCCAAAGTCGATCATTACCTTTTATTTATTGAAAATGCGCTGCCAGGAGAAGTGGTGGATATTAAAGTGTTGAAAGTCGGCAACAAGTTCGGCTTTGCAAAAGTCATGAAATATCAAAGCACTAGCCCTGATCGGGTAAAAAACGCCAACGAAGATTTGTTGCGGACCGGGATTGCGCCATTAAGCCATTTGTCCTATGAAGCACAACTAGTCTTCAAACAAAAACAAGTGGAAAACAACTTGAAAAAAATTGCAGGCATGCCTGAGGTTCCGGTATTGCCAACGATTGGCATGACCAAACCAGATCACTACCGCAATAAAGCTCAAATTCCAGTCCGTAAAATCGAGGGTAAGCTGGCGACTGGTTTTTATCGCAAAAATAGCCATGATATGATTGCTATTGAAGATTTCTATATTCAAGACGAAGCCATTGATGAAGCCATTTTGAAAGTTCGCGAGATTTTGGAGCGCTTCGGTGTGAAAGCCTACAATGAAACCGCCCATGAAGGTTTTTTGCGGCATATTGTAATTCGTCGCGGTCATTATAGCCATGAGATGATGGTGGTGTTGGTTACTCGTAAAGCCAAATTTTTCAAAGGGGAAACCATTGCTGAGGTGATTCACGAAGAAATTCCGGAAGTGATTTCCGTGATCCAAAACATCAATGAAGAACGTACCAATGTGATTTTTGGGGAGAAAGAGGTGGTCTTGTATGGAAAGAGTTATATTGAAGACCAATTGCTTGGAAAAACTTTCCGCATCTCGGCTCCGTCATTTTATCAAGTGAACACCGAACAAGCTGAAATTCTCTATGAAACAGCCTTTGATTTTGCCCAATTGAAAAAATCAGACGTGGTTATCGATGCCTACTCAGGGATTGGGACGATTGGCTTGTCAGTAGCTGACCGGGTAGAACATGTCTATGGTGTGGAATCTATTCCAGAAGCCGTCGCTGATGCCAAAACCAATGCTGAAATCAACGGAATTGAAAATGCCACTTATTTGGTAGGCAAAGCGGAAAAAGTCATGACGCAATGGGCCCGAGAAGACTTGAAACCAAACGTTATCTTCGTCGATCCGCCACGAAAAGGCTTGGATGTGCGATTTATTGAAGCGGCAGTTAATGTGGCACCGGATCGGATTGTTTACGTATCGTGCAACCCAGCCACGTTGGCTCGGGATTTGAAACTTTTTGCGGCATTCGGCTATCAGGCTGAAAAAGTACAGCCGGTGGATCTGTTTCCTCAGACGTATCACGTAGAGTGTGTGTGTTTGCTACAACGACATTAAGACTGGAAATCCTTAATTTTAACCACTTTTTCAAATATATCGTATTTACCAGTGAGGGGAATAAAATCCGAAATAAAGAGATTAGAGATTATATAGGTGTGTCGGTAGTGATAGACCTAGTAAGTAGGAATACAACAAATGAAAATGAAATATTGGAGTAGATAGTTTGTATTTACTCGTTTGAATTGGACGTTTCTGTAAAAGGAAGCGTCTTTTTTTACAACATCCTGCTACGGCGGGATACTTTTTTCATACTTTCATAAAATGCAATGAAGCATTCTGCAGAATCAGGGTGCTTTTTAAGTTGTGACAGGTTTTTAGGAGCTGCCTTGTGATAAAATGGTTGTATATACATTTACTGAAAGGGGATACTGCGATGGATAACAAAGTTAATACATATGTGACATCCTTAAAAGAGCTACTAAATCGCAACAACACGACTATTCCAGATTATCAGCGACCTTATACTTGGAAAGCTAAAAATGTGATTCAACTCTTGGATGATGTTGTACGCTTTTCTAAATTTCCTGAATATCGAATCGGAACCATTATTTTGCATAAGAATGGTACTACACTTGATATCGTTGATGGCCAACAAAGGATTATCACAAGCCTACTGATAACTCGGTATTTGAATGATAAGCAGCGAAAAGAGCTAACATCAATTGACATTCCAGAGCATCAGAGAACAATTGAAAATGTGGTGAATAACAATAAAGTAATTGGTGAGTACTTTGAAAGAAATCCCCACAGCAAAGAAATAATTGAGGACTACTTCCTTTCAAACTGTACGGTACAAGTCTTGGAATTAGCCAATCTTGACGAAGCTTTTCAGCTATTTGATTCATCAAATAACCGAGGCAAAGCCTTATACCCAACGGACTTATTAAAAGCCTTTCATCTTCGTGAGTTGAAGGGAACAGAAGAAAGAAAACTTGAAATGGTTGAATTATGGGAGAATATTCAGCCTAGTCATATTCACACGCTGTTTTCTGAGTATTTATTTAGGATAAAACAATGGTCTAAAAATAAAAATGTCTCAGATTTTGGGTTCTCGAATAATGATATCGATTTATTTAAAGGCGTCAGCGAAGGGGATAACAACTCCGAATTAAACTGGGCAAAACCAATTTTGATGGCGAAGAATTATGTGGATACCTTTAACCGTCAGAATCAAACGATGATTGAGTTTCATGCGCTACCGGAAATGAATTACGCATTTCAAATTGACCAGCCTATGATTAATGGAGAGTATTTCTTTAAATTTGTTGATTTTTATAACAACATTCTTGAAAAACAAGGTTTCTATTCTGATGAAGCAAGTCCGGGTGCAAACTCCATCCTTTCGTTATTCGCAGAAACAAGGGACAAGAAGTATTTTAGATTTGTTCAATCTTTATATAAAACATCAATGCTATATGCCATTGATAAATTTTCAGACAGTCAATATAGCATGATTGAAAATATATGTTTTCATTATGCATATTATCCGCGCTTTTACTTTGAACAAGTTCAGAAAAAGAGCATCAACAAATTTGTCATCAATAGCGATGCAGATATAAAAAATTTATTTAACTATATAGCTGAATCATACTCAACCAATCAGCTCTCGCATTTTGAGGTGCCAATTGATGATAAGCTCAAAGACTCTCAACGAGAAAAAGTAAAAAATAAATCGCCTAAAATAGCTGAAAGATATCTAGGGGGTGAGGACTAATGGCATACTTCAACATTCGTGACATATTTCAAAATGCCTACAGCATTCCAATCTATCAAAGAGCTTATGCTTGGACAGAAAAAGAAATCAACACGCTAATTGATGATGTATACGATTACTATCAGCGTGAAAACAATCAAAACTATTATATCGGATCGCTAGTTATCCATTCTGATACTGATGATGTGACTAGTGTCATTGATGGCCAGCAGCGGCTCACGACTCTATCGTTGTTGATTTGTTATCTAAAAAATGAATCACAATATTCGGACCTAGCCAGCAATTTAGATGTGAGTTTAAATTTTGAAAGTAGAAAACGTTCAACGGATATTTTTCGTACACTGAAGAATAAAGATAGCTTTGAAAAAATATTAGATTTAGATAATGAGTTAGTTGATGGGTATCGAGTAATTAGAAAGAAATTTCTGGAGAAAGATAGTTCTACCCATTCTGATAAGTTTGACGAGGGTTATTTTAAATATTTGCTTGAAAATGTCATATTAATAAAAAATGAACTTCCTAAAGATACAGATTTAAATCACTATTTTGAAATAATGAATAACCGCGGTGAGCAGCTTGAAAAACATGAGATTGTAAAAGCATACTTGTTGGGGTTGCTACCTGATGAAGATTCGAAGGGAAGAAGCGTTATATCTGAAGTTTGGAATGCTTGTCAAAGACTAGATAAATATGTTCAGATTGGTTTTAAGCCTGAAGTTCGCAAACAATTATTCTCTTCCAATTGGAATCAGTTTATTCCAACTGATTTTATTCAAATTATTTCAGCATTTCCAAACGGCGACAGCTCATCAGTGTATAAAGCTATTTCACTGAATGAAATGTTGCAAATGACGCCTAATCCCGAGAAAGCTGATGAGACAGACGATACGGGTCGATATCATTCCATCATTAATTTTCCTAATTTTATTCTTCAAGTACTGAAACTGTTAAAGGACAAAGATACATTCGATTGGAATTACGAATCAAGAGGGATTTCTTTGGACGATAAGAGGTTGGTTGACCAATTCGAGGAACAGATTACGTCAGTTCAAGATGTTTATGAATTCATGTACTTGCTGCTAAAGACACGTTTTGTTTATGATAACTACGTGATAAAGACGGACAGCATAAATGATAATTCATCTGATGACTCGAACTGGAGTTTGCACAAACCTTATATGCTTATTGGGAAGAATAGAAACAATAAGAAACTTTCGCCTCGTAATACGTTTTATGATGATGACGTTACTCAAAATATCGTGGTGAAAATTGAATCTATGTTCCAGGTCACCGACCCTCGACAGATTTATAAGAGCTTTCTGTTTGGACTTCTGCAAATCTTAAATGATGATGATGTTCTGAGCGACAATGACCTGTTGGTTAAAAAACTGATAGCATTTGCCAGTCAACGTTTCACGTCACTTACTAAAAATGATTCGGTATTTGATAGTGGGGTAGATACGCCTAACTACATTTTTAACTTCCTCGATTTTGTTTTGTGGTATCAAGAAACGCATGGAGCTAATCGTGGAATCAAAGCTACGGATTTTGAATTTAAGTACCGAAATTCTGTAGAGCATTTTTATCCTCAGAATCCTAACGCGGACGAAGGTCATGAAAAGTTGCGACCGGAAGAGTTAAACAACTTTGGAAATCTGTGCATCATGGCTCGTGGTCATAATTCACTGCGTTCGAACTTGATGCCGGATGCTAAGATAAAAGAGTTCAAAGCTACGGATCAAAGTTTAAAATTTGAATTGATGCAGAAATTGGCTGAAAATGATGGTATCTGGTACATCGACCAAATCAACAAGCACAGCCAACAAATGAAAGATATTCTTTCTGAGTTCGTTGAGAAGGATGATAAGTAACTTTAGAATATAGATCATTGACTGTCCTTATTAACGTCTCGAGCACAGCCATAGAACGAATGTGATATAATTATATATATACAATCAAGATTAGGTGGTGACTTGATATGGAAGAAACAGAATTGGAAAAAATCGTGACCGAAAAAACTAAAAAGAAAACTCACAAAATTGTGAGGACTATTGGGGCAACCTCAATTGCAATTGGATCAGCTGTTGTAGCAGCTAAAGCAGTTCCAAAATTGGCTGCTGCAATTAATAAAGCTTCTGTAAAATACTCTAACCATAAATCAGATGAGGATGATTGGGGACCTGAAATGGTTAAAAAGATTGATTATAAGGAAAGTGAGAGGGATGAAAATGCAGATTGAAACAGATAAAATGGCTCAGCAATTAATCGATACTGTTAATGATAAGATTAAAAATCTGAAAACTCTCAACATCATAATTATAGGAAAATCCGGAGTTGGGAAGAGTACATTGATTAACACTCTTTTCCGTGGAAATTTTGCGGAGACAGGATTGGGACGCCCGGTTACATCTGAAATCAGAAAATTATCCAAAAAAGATTATCCACTGTCCATTTATGATACACCAGGGTTTGAGCTTTCACATGAGCAACAGGCAAAAGTGAAGGATGAGGTATTAGAACTAATAGACAAGGGCTACGCAGCAAAAGATATAAACGAAGCAATCCACTGCATCTGGTATTGTGTTAATGTCGGTGCAAATCGTACTTTTGATAGTTCAGAGATAGAATGGTTGAAATCATTTGCTGAAAGCAATAAAAAATCTCAGGTTCCGATTATTGTCGTTTTAACTCAAGCAGTTCCTAAAAAGAAAGCTGCTGAAATGAAAACAATGATTGAAAAAGAAAATCTGGATATTGTTAAAGTTGTGCCATTACTTGCACAAGACATGGATTTTGATGAAGAATATATTGCTAAAGCATATGGACTCGATTCTTTAATTGACGTTATGACAGAAGTGTTGCCTAGTGAGTTACAAAACACATTACAAAATGTTCAAATTGCTTCTCTAGAATCAAAAAAAAAGGCAGCTAGGGCTGCAGTAGCTGCCGCAGTAGCTGCTGCAGTTGGGGAAGGTTTTGCGCCAATCCCTTTTGCAGATGCAGCCTTATTAATTCCCACACAAGTTGGGATGATTGCTGGCATAACTGTTATTTTTGGTTTGGATATAAGTAAAAGCTTTTTGACCGCATTTGTTTCTTCGACTATTGGGTCATCTGGTGCAACTGTGCTTGGCAAGACTATAGTAGCGAATTTATTGAAATTTATCCCTGGGCTAGGAACTGGAGCAGGAGGTGCTATTTCAGCAACTACTGCCGGGTTGTTAACTACCGCTCTAGGTTTGGCTTATATTCAAATTATGGAAATGGTTTACAATGGTGAAATTTCCAAAGAAGATTTGTATTCGGCTGAAGGTAAAAAAACCATGAAATCCTTGTTTAAAAATCAACTTAAGAATAGCTCAAATGTAGAAGTTAACGGATGAGGACAGCCAATGGATAAGAATTTAGATGAAATCTTTGATCTTATTATTGCTGGTGAGTCTAAACGCATAATCAGTATTTCAAATGGTGTTAAGGTAGAAAAGTCTCCATCGTATTTCAGAGACATGAAACGTATGTACAGTAAAAGTTGGGACACAATGTATAACCCAAACAATGTTTTCATTCCGTACATTCTAGTAAGCATTGAGTTTATCCTTAGACAGCTTGTAGATGTTGATATAACCGTTTCTACAAAAGCACGTACGTACGGTAGTGTGAGAGGGGTGCGAACCTATGCGTTCGGACCTCTACTCGATTTAATATCAGGGGAGGATACAAATGTACGATTGCGATTTTATCAGAGAACAACAAAAATTTCGTTATCGAGCAGCAGCGATTATTGTGGAAGAGGGGTGTGTCCTCTTTGCAGGCAATCAACGGGAAGATTACCTTTATTCGATTGGTGGCGGAGTTCATTTGGGAGAAAAGGCGGAAGCTGCTGTTTTACGAGAAGTCTTTGAAGAGACTGGCGTGCGTTACGAGATTGACCGCCTGGCTGTGATTCATGAGAATTTTTTTAATGACAATACTGGTTCATTAAAAGGGTTGGATTGTCACGAAATTAGTTTCTATTTTTTGATGAAACCACGAGGCACCCAAAAGTTAGACAGTGAGAGCTATACCCTTGGAGTCAGGGAAGAGATGCACTGGATTCCTATCGAGGCTTTGGATGAATACAAAGCTTTCCCCAGTTTTTTAAAAGACTATCTCACTGAGGTCCACGAAGGAATTGAGCATATTATCACTGACGAACGAAGGTAACTTTCGAGAGTACGGACCTCGAATCATTAGCAAGCGCCCAACTTAATCCCGAAGATGCTAGTTGGACTTAGCGACTTTTGCTTAGTCCAACTGTTTGCGGTGGCTGAGCTAGTTCGTGAGGTCAGATATTTTAGACTTGGTATGATGGAATTTTCATTTGCGAAAAATTTATAATATCTCAGTCTATAAAACAGCCTCCAGATTAGAATACGCAAATCGCTTTTTCAATGATCAGTTGGTTTAGTTACAGATGGAGCGGTTAATTTTTTGACTTGAGAGGATTCAGAGGGAGTATTCAGAAATGAAGTCTATTTGCTACTTCAGCACTTAAATGTCTGATATGATTTAATAATCGAAGCTTCCCTGTTTGTAAAAATCATTAATCACTAATCGAAAGTAGCTGAATTTAAAAAGCTGTTTGCCACCTATCAAACGTAGGCGGACAAACAGCTTTTTGTATTTCGCAAATCTTATTCTGCATCAACCTTGGTCAAGGCAAACTCACTAAAAGAGAATAAGCCCTGATCAGTAATTTTCAGTTCAGGAATGACGGATAAAGTCAAAAAGGACAGGGTCAAAAAAGGATCAAAATCGCTACTTGCTCCTTGGTAGTGGGCGGCATCTGTCAAAGCCACCAGTCGCTGATAAGTTTCCTGATAGCCTAAGGTCGACATCAATCCACCGATGGCTAAAGGCAGCCGCTGAATTTCTTGTTGTTGATTGACGACGATCATTCCGCCGCCGGTTTCTAGAAGACGATTGACGGCAGATAGCATATCCTCGTCATTGGTTCCCACTACTACGATATTATGGGAATCATGGGAAACACTAGTAGCCAATGCCCCTGTTTGTAATTGGAAGCCTTTGACGATACCCAAACCAATGTTGCCAGTGGCATGGTGTCGTTCCACAACGGCAATTTTTAAAAAGTCTTCTTCTATGGAAGGCATAAATAGCTGATCTTCTGTAGGGACTGTTGCTAGCACTTGTTTTGTAATTAAACTGTTGGGGATGACTTCGATTATTTTGGCGAGACCATTGACTGGTAATTGGAAGCTGGTTTTAGTCAAGGGAGCCGCTGACATGTCTGGTAATTCGGCTAGTAGCGGATTTTCTGTGGCTTTTGGGAAAAGGTCAGTCACCAATTTTTGTTGGGAGACCACTTGCTGTCCTTTGACGAAGACGTCGTAAATCGGTAAAGAAGTTAGGTCATCAGTTAAGAAGAAATCAGCTTGATATCCCGGTGCTAGGGCTCCTAAAGTCCGTAAATGAAAACATTCGGCCGCATTTAAAGTAGCCATTTGAATCGCTAATAGTGGCTCTAAGCCCGCAGCGATGGCTAGACGTAAAATATGATCAATGGACCCTTCCTCCACTAAATCGTCAATCAACTTATCATCGGTTACAAATAAACAGCGTCGAGCCGTGGCTTCGTTTACGACAGGGAGTATGGCGTGTAAATCTTTGGCGACCGTCCCTTCACGAATCATTAAATACATGCCTAGATCCAAGCGGGCTTGTGCTTCTTTTGCATTGACCGCTTCATGATCTGTCCGAATTTGAGCGGTAGGGTATAGCGCTAACTCTTCAGCGGCGATTCCGGCAGCATGGCCGTCAATTACGCCGCCTGCTTGTTGAATGGCGGTAATTTTAGCAATAATCTCCGCTTCCGTTTGAGCCACCGCATGATAGTTCATGACTTCGGCTAATCCCAAGACTTCAGTTTCTGTCATAAAAGGTGCTAAGTTTTGGGCAGTTAGGGTAGCACCACTGGTTTCAAAAGGTGTCACGGGCACACACGAAGGTAACATCGTGAAGATATTCATAGGAGTTGCTTTGGCATCGGTGATCATGTAGTGAAGCCCGGTTTCTCCAGCGACGTTGCCGATTTCATGAGGATCGGTTATCACGGTGGTTACGCCATGCAACAATGAGATTTTGGCAAACTCGTGAGGAGGTAGCAGTGAACTTTCGATATGGACATGGCCATCGATCAAACCAGGGACGACGAACTGACCTTTGGCATCAAGAATTTCTTTTCCTTCATAGCTACCAAAACCCACCACTTTACCGTTTTTTATTGCTAGATCAGTTTCCATGATTTGGCGAGTGAAGACGTTGACAATTTTACCGTTTTTTACGACGAGATCAGCGGGAATTTGCTTCCCACTGGCTTGAATTTCCTGGATTAAATCGCTAGTCATAAGGAGCCTCCTTTAAGGAAAGTTTTGAGTCAGTATACCATAGAAAAGAGGAATAGGGAAAAGAAGTCAAGAGGATGTGGTAAAATGGTTATCTTATTTTTTGTTATTTAAAAACCCCTCAGTCTAGGGTTGACTAAAGGGGCGGTTATCTTTGACTAGCAAATAAGACCGGTACGGAGTAAAAGGTTTCAGGTATCGGTTTCGCTTGAATACGGAGAGAAAAGGGAGTTGCTCAGTCTTTCTTACTTACATATTGACGAATCTTTTCAGTATTCTCACGAATGACCGCCGCAGAATGATGGAATTTTTCAGCTTCAGCTTCAGTTAGATGGATTTCCAAAATATCTGCAACCCCACTGCGGTTCAAAATCGCTGGAACGCCAGCAAAGAGGTCGGTTTCTCCATATTCACCTTCCAAACGAGTGGAAACAGGAATAATCGAGTTTTCATCAAATAAGATGGCTTTAATAATGCCCACGCAAGCTGAAGCAATGCCGTAATAGGTCGTGCCTTTGCGATTGAAGATTTCCCAACCTTCTTGTGTGGTTTTCAAAACGAGATCATCCAAATCAATATCCCCCACAAGTTCGGGATTATCCGTGATCACATCTTGAAAGGCTTTGCCGGCAATAGTCACCGTCGACCAAGGAACCATCAATGAATCCCCGTGTTCTCCCATCGCATAACCGTATACACTACGAGGATCGACATCGACTAAATCCGCTAAAAAGTTTTGTAGCCGAGCTGAGTCGATAGAAGTCCCCGTCCCTAATACTTGATTTTTGGGTAGACCAGATAATTGATAGACTAAATCTGCTAACATGTCCACTGGGTTTGAAACGACAATAAAGACGCCATCAAAGCCAGCTGCCATCACAGGTTCAACGATGGATTTAGCAATTTTGGCACTGATGTCCAAAGTATCTAGACGCGTTTGACCGGGTTTGGGAGGCGCCCCCGCTGTGATCACGACGATGTCCGCATCGCCACAGTCTTGGTAATCGCCAGCTTTGACTTGGACGTTGCGGTTTAAAAATTTGATGGAATTTTTCAAGTCTCGGACTTCACCTAGAGCTTTTTCGCGGTTTAAGTCAACTAGTAAAACCTCATCACAAACTCCTTGAGTAATTAAACTAAAGGCTGTAGAAGAACCTACTAAGCCTGCGCCGATAATGGCGACTTTCGATTTTTGGATGCGCATCAAATGTTCCTTTCTATTAATAACTTTATCTAATACCAATTTATAGTATCAAAGATTGGTAAGGTTGACAAAAAGTGGGTTTCCTTAAAGAAGCGTTTCTTGTGTAGCATTTTGTCAGTGCAATGGTTGATTGGCTAATTTATAATCGTGAACATGAAAAAAGCTGCCCGCCAAATGGCAGACAGCAAAGATTTAAATGGAGGAGACAGGCTTGGTATCTTCAGTCGGTTTGGAACGTTTGTTGCGTTTAGCAATAATAGGTAAAATCGCGCCTAATAAGATTAAAGCAATTGGTGTCAAGATGTTAGAGATCATTTGGAACCACCAAGCTTTCGAGGACAAGTCCAATTCCATCTTAGGGAAGATTCCCAACAAGCAAGCAAAGGCGGTAAAGAGGAAGCACCACAGGCCTACTGCAAAACCAGCTTTACGATTTTTCAAGAATTTATACTCTGATTGATATTCTTTGTGGGCTTTGTTAAGCATCATAAAGGCAAAGAAGACCCACAAATAACGCAATGGCATAACCACAGAATTTAAGTTCGTCATCCATTTCACAAGTTCATTCATGTTACCGATACCCAAGACCGGGAGGAGGATCAAAATACTTACCAAAATCCCGGTAAGAAGGTAGCCATTTTTCAAGGTTCCTTTTGCCGTGCGTTGGCGTAACCACTGAGGAATAAACTCTGGGTCAGCATCGGCGAGTAAGATTTGCAAAGGAGCATCGATGGAGAAGGCCAAGGCAGAAATCTGGCCGACGGTGTTGGTCAGTGCATAAATAATCATCAAAGCATTGCCGATACCATAGTAGTTTCCTAATTTTTGGAAAGCGGTGTATGCGCCGTTTGCCATTAAATCTTCGGGGATATTGTTGCTAGCAAAAAGCATCCCCATGGCAATTGAGCCTAAAATGGCACTAATACCCACCATTGCGGCTAAAAGAATCATGCCTTTTGGAAACTCTTTGGCAGGGTTTTTCGTTTGGTTAACGTAAGGGGAGATTTTTTCAGCTCCACCGACAGCAAAGACCAACATCGAAATTGTTGTAAAATAGCTAAAGTCAAACTTAGGAATATAGCTGGATAGTTTATCCATATGGGGTGTTGCTAAACTAACACCAGAATTAATCGCTGGGGCGCCAATCGCTAACAGGATAAACAGAATGGACATCACAAACATCGCAGAGCCCGCCAAACCACCGATTACTTTCAAAGTGGACAAGCCTTTTGTTGAAAGATACAAAAAGGCTAAGAAAATTGCCAAGCTTAACAAAGCGACAGTGGTGATTGGCAGCGAAGAAACAAGTGTGCCGTCACCTTTTACTGCCCAACCGAGGGCAATCAAGATACCTTGGGGTTTTTGAGCCAAGTAAGGGATATGGACTACCCAGTAAGTCCAAGCAGCGTAGAAAGCTAGCTTTTTCGTAGTTGTTTTTTCCACCCACGAGCTGACACCGCCGTTACTGTCTTTAAAGGTAGAACCTAGTTGACCGACAATCAGGGCATAGGGAATAAAATAGAGCAGTAAGATGATAATCCATGATGTCACAACCGAGAGCCCTTGTTGTGCATAGTTATTAACCACGTTGCCCAAGCCCCAGACCATACTGAAGGCGATGATACCAATGTTGGTCCAACGTAATTGTTTTTGGTTCGTACTCATTGCATTTCTCCTTTTCGGGTAATAAAAAATATGACTTCCATTATCGCTGGCAAAAAGTACCAATTATTGGAACTTTTCTAACAGTTTAAAATAAGGGAAAATCAACGTTAAGAATATCACAATTAACCCTCGATTTAAAGATGTTCTTTCTATTTAATTCTATAAAAATTTGGACTATTTAGTTGGAATAAAAAAATCTACTTGCCTGATTGCGGCTTATTCTGTATGATGGGGAAGTTGATTTACTAGTAGGATAAACAGTGAAGCAAAGCAAGAACTGATAGAGAAACGAAAAGGCGGTGGCAAAATGAGCACAACCAAAGATGCGAAAGCAAAAATGAAGGAACTGATTGAAAAGAAACAAGGTGGCGGTCGTTCGCAACAAATGGAAACACCTAAGAATGATCGTAAAAACATGCGTAAAGGACCAAAAATCTTCAATAAATAATTGGCTATCATTTCCAGTGCCTACGGTGAATTCTCATCGTAGGTCTTTTTTTTGTTGGAAGTTTCCCAAGCTAACGGTCTCTTTTTGTTATCAGAAAGACACTTTGCAAAGAAATAGCAAAAAAATGCGAAAAGAAGGGGGATTTTGACGAAAATATCTCGATTAAGGTGTTATTCATTTGGTAACGTTTACATTCGGGTGCTTTTCCATGAAGCTCAGATTACAACTGATAGAATGATGTAATCTTTCTCCCTTGTATATAGTGATTTAAAGAGGAAATTAATCAAAATTTACGATTTTGACCTGTAATATTTTTGTCATATTACAATTATCAGAAAAATTCAATAGCAAAGAAGGCTTGATTTTACAGATTTCATAACTGGCGTCATCAATAAACCTGTTATTTTGTAACAATCTCACAAGACTGAAATAATTGGTAACGGTGATGTTACCAAGAAAGGGTCGATTGTTGTTATGATAGTCTACGTCAGCAAGACAGATTGCAACATGAAGGAGACGAATCTATGAAACTAGTAAAATCATTCTTATTTGGTTCCGCCGTAGTGGCTGGGATCGTGGCATTCGGCGGGAAAGCTGATGCAGCAGAAATCGAACATGTGGTGGCGCCTTCTGATACATTGTGGGGCTTATCCGTTAAATATTACGGTTCAGAAAACTATATTGATAAAATCGCAGCGGATAACGCGATTGAAGACACCGACATGATCTATGATGGTGAAGTATTACTTATCAATACTGACAAAGATGCAACAGTCGCACCGAAAGCAACGAACGAATCCAACGAATCCACTGAAGTGACGGAAACACAAACGGAAGAAACATCTGTCACAGAAGCCGCGAATACTGATTCTGCCAGCAACTACTCTGGTACGACGATGTACATGGAAGCAACAGCATACAGCTCAGATCCAGCTGACTCCCTCGGTGGTGGGATTTATACGGCGACTGGTCAAAACTTGCTAGAAAATCCGATGGCGGTAGCAGTCGATCCAAGTGTGATTCCATTGGGCACACATTTGTATGTTGAAGGATATGGGGAAGCCTATGCGGTGGATACCGGTGGTGCTATCCAAGGTAATATTATCGATGTCCATTTCTCTTCTTACGCACAATGCGAAGCCTGGGGGCGTCGTCAAGTCAAAGTAACGATTCTTGACTAAGACAATCAAATAAGAAAAAAATGACTCGTACTCTCTATTTCTGAGAGACGAGTCATTTTTTGTAGACTAAGGTATTATAAAGTTTCACAAGTGTAAATTCTATAATACCAAGTCTAAAAATGTCTAGCTTCACGAACTAGCTCTACTACCGCAGACAGTTGAACTAAGCAAAAGTCGCTAAGTCCAACTAGCATCATTGAAATTAAGGCGCAACCGACACATGATGTTCTTTATCATGTGTCGGTTCCGCCTTAATTCTCAAGAGCTGAACGAGTTCGTTCAACCTTTCTTAATTCAAAATAAAGATCAACGAACCCCTTTACCGTTAAAAAGGCAAATCTAGCGAAAACTAAAGGTCAAGAATCCTGCCCTTTGATCTTGTGAAAAAACTTTTACCGTGGAAATTTCAAATTTCAAAGCCAAGCAATGAACTTTAGGTAGTATCAGGTTGCTTTGCTAGAAGAGAAGGAAAGCTTTTTACTTTCCAAAGGAGATCCTAATAACGGTGTCGCCATTTTTGATCGTTGAGATTATGATCCTGTAAGGCAAAATCAACATAGTCTTTTAGAAAATCGGAGTTTTTAGCTAGCAATTGGTATCCTGATTGCTGTTTGAGTGTTTGTAGTTTTTCATCAGAAATAAAATCTGTACCACGGAAATAATCGATATTGGTTTGGCCAACAAAATGGGCAACAGGTTCCAAGGACTTTTCATCATAAATACCTTGTTCCATCAAGGTTTGATAGGCAAGACGCTGACCATCTTGATTAAAAAGATGGTACAGGTAATCATCGTGTTGACTTAAAGTTTTTTTGAGTTTTCCATCTAAATTGGTCTGCGATTTTGCCCAGCTGGAAACACTGATGGTTTTGCGTTGGTAATCGATTTTCGAATCAGAGAGAGTTAAGACACCATAGCCATGATCAATGATTGCAAAGGAACTGCTTACGATTTCCGTTAAACCATCTTCTTGCATGATATCTTGTGCGTGAATATGGCCAGAAAAGACTGCTGGCACGTCATAGTCCTTTAGAAGTTTTTTTACAGTCTCGGCATTTTCCAGAACATAACCCTTGTAAACTGTGGGATTGTGCTTCAGAAGATTGTGATGAATAAAAAGCAAACTGTGTTGCTTGGCTTCTTTAGCGGCTTCTAATTGTTCCCTTAACCACTTCAAGGTGGAATCTCGCAACTTGCCTTGAGTCACCGGCTGCGAGCCACTATCATCACGAGTGTATAGGTTACTATCTAAGAGTATCAAACGATAATCAGCATTGATGGATAAACTGTAACTTAAATCCTCAGGGGCGGTTGCTAGAGCATTTTGATAACCTTGAGAAAAAATCTTTTTAAAGTCTTCGGGGCTGATTTGCGGAGTAGTTTTTTGCTCGGATCCTTGATATTTTCGAGCCCAACCATCGTGGATATCATGGTTGCCGGGAATGCAATACAAAGGAATCTTTGCATCTGCCAGTGGGGCGAAGAGCTGCACCATTTTTTCGGCACTGATTTTTTCGCCGTTTAAGGTTAGATCGCCAGTAATAATGATGCCATCGGGTTTATCCCTCAAAGCGGTGGCGACAAATGCTTCCAAGCTAGCCTTTTGATAGTCCAGATCCTTACCAGCAGCCGTTCCTTTGATGAAGGTAAAAGCCTTGCCATCATCATGTAATTCTGGGGCTAGAAAATGGGTATCAGAAAGAATAAAAAAGGTTTGCTGACTTTTATTAGATGATTGTTTTTGATTCGGTGGGGTAAAAGGGGTATTGATCAGCAGAAAAGCTATCACAACAAGTCCCAAGATAATTCCTATGGCGATATAAAAGGTTTTTGAAAAGATTTTCGGTTTCAAGACAATTCCTCACTTTCTGAGCTATCTTAGCACAAATCCACCGATTTATGAAAAAAACAAATTCGCATCTTGTGAAATTTTAGGTTACACTAAATAGAGAGCGTTTCCTATTGGGATATGATGCTAGGTGCTGTTAGAGATACCTATTCTTTTGATTGTCTGATTTTTCTCATTATTGAAAATAGGCGCTCCTAAAAATCACAAAGGAGGAATTCTATTGAAAAAAAGTTTTCAAGAAGTCATTGTTGCTATCTTGCCTATGACGGTCTTGATACTGGCCTTAACAATTATCTTCGCACCCTTACCACAAGACGATTTAATTACTTTTATCGTTGGGGCTGGTATTATGATGGTGGGTATGGCGCTCTTTTTGTTTGGTGCCGATTATTCCATGCTACGAGTAGGCGCTTTGGTTGGGGAATATATGATCAAAAAACGCAGCCTCGTAATTATGCTGAGTTTGGGATTTGCGATAGGGATCGGCATTACGATAGCCGAACCTTCCGTACAGGTCTTAGCTTCACAAGTTCGAGATATTTCTGACGGGGCGATCACTAAAATGATTTTGATTGGTGTGGTTAGTGTTGGAACGGGGATTTTTCTGGCGTTTGCCCTCTTGCGAACCCTCTTTCGCCTGTCTTATTATAAAATGATGTTAATTGGCTATTTTGCCGTCTTTGCAATGTCTTTTTTCACCAGCCCTGAGTTTATGCCCATCGCTTTTGATGCAGGTGGCGTAACCACTGGACCGGTGACAGTACCCTTTATTTTGGCATTGGCCAGTGGGATTACCAGTATGATCCACCAAGGCAAAGGGGATAGTGATAGTTTCGGCATGGTGGGGGTTTCCTCCTTAGGGCCGGTATTGGCGGTTATGATTTTGGGGGTGATTTTTAAATGAATCTCCTTAAACAAATTTTTACAGGAATCGATACGCAACTTGTGGAAGTGTTAATGGCGATTGCCCCGATCGTTCTTTTGTTTATCATCTTAAATTTTGCGAGTTTAAAATTGCGACCGAAAAAATTTAGCGAAATCATGATTGGTTTTCTGATCACGACTGTCGGTTTAATCTTGTTTCTCCATGGGGTCAACATAGCTTATGTGCCTGTAGGGCAGCATTTAGGAACCGAGCTAGCAAGACTAGAAAATAATTATATTTTGATTCCGCTAGGTTTTATCATGGGCTTTTTAGTTGGCTTTGCCGAACCAGCAATCCATGTGATGGTGAAACAAGTCGAGGAAGAAAGTGGCGGATCAGTGAAGCGTCGCGTCCTTCTGGCTGTAGTTTCAATTGGAATTGGGGTAGCAGTCGCCTTGTCAATGTGGCGTTTACTTGTTGGTTTTAGTTTGTATTATTTCTTGATTCCCGGCTATTTGTTGGTCTTTTTATTGGGACGTAAAGTCGACAATATGTTTTTAGCCATGGCTTTTGATAACGGCGGAGTCGCCACCGGGCCCATGTGTTCGACGTTTATCTTATCCATGGCAGTGGCAATCGCTGCTGAGATTGAAGGGCGCAGTCCCCTGATTGATGGCTTTGGAGTGGTGGCGTTAATCGCTTTAACACCGATTTTATCCACCTTAGCTTTAGGCTACATTTACAAACGAAAAGAAGAACGGGACAAAGCGGTCCTGCGGAAGTTACAAGAAACGGAGGAGAATAATGGATAAACCAGTAGCATTGAATTTAGAAATGATTGTAACAATTGTAGATCGAGGAATGGGGGAAGAGGTTATCGATCATTCCAAAAAAGCTGGCGCAAACGGTGGCACCATTCTCCATGGGCGTGGGACAGGGGCTCATGAGAAAGCTAAGTTTTTTGGCTTGGAGATTGATCCTGAAAAAGATATCGTGATTACCTTGGTACCAGATAGTTTGACGGCTGAAGTCATGAATGAAATTAGCCGGGGGATTAAGATTGACAAACCGGGCAATGGAATTTGCTTTGCGATTGATATTTCCAAAGTTGTCGGGATTACAGCGATTAATTCCTATCGCCAGGTGGTGGAAATGGATACCTTCTTGGATAATGATGATTCGCCAAAAGGATAATAAAAAAGTTCCCCTGTACAAGCGCATGTAGGCTAGCACAGGAGGAACTTTTTTAATTGCTTTAAGGTTGGTCAGGAATCAATTTTTGTTGGCATCAGCCCCTTGTTGAGCGGGCTCATTCAGTTAACTCTGTTTCATGGGTATCCGCCAGTTTTCGCAAGACTTTAATAGCTTTTAAATAGGAATAAAGTAATACCGCGACCGAGCCAGCCCAGGCCAAAGGAGATGCCCAAACAGCCCCAGCATAACTGAAGAGTTGTGTTAAAAAGATGGCTGCAAAAGAACGCATAATTAATTCCATCATGCCAGCAATTGTCGGTACTTTTGCTTGTCCTAAACCCTGTAAAGTGTAGCGGAGAATGAAGAGAATAGCCAAAACCCAGTAGAGACTACCGTTCACATTGAAATAGAGCTGGGCTAAGTGAAAAACATGTGTTTCACTAGGATTGACAAAAAGAGAGACAAAATTTTGGCCAAATGTGATCACAACAAAACCGGCAACTAAAGAAAAGCTGATACTCATAATGAGACATTGTTTGACGCCGGTAAGGATTCGTCGGTATTGTTTGGCGCCAAAGTTTTGACCAGTAAACGTTGCCATGGCTAAACCAAACGAGTTCATGGGTTGGGTAGCAAATTGATCAATCCGGCTAGCAGCTGCTTGGGCGGCTACCACATCGGTTCCGAGGCTATTCAAAGCGGCTTGCAAAATTACGGCACCGATAGCGATAATCGAAGTTTGAAAAGCCATCGGTAAACCGGCATTGAAATGGAGTTTGTATTCTGATTTCCGCACGTAAAAGTCGCGTTTTTTCAACTGGAGTAGCGGTATTTTTTTGAGAATATAGAGATAACACATCACAGAGGAGGCCAGCTGTGCGATAATCGTTGCCCAAGCGGCTCCGGCAACCCCCATCTGGAAATTGATGATAAACAGGAGGTCCAAAATAACATTGATGATTACAGCGAAGATCAAAAAGAATAAGGGTGTACGACTATCACCCAGTGCGCGAATCATATTGGATAATAGGTTGAAAGCCATGGAAGCGAACATTCCCCCAAGAATAATCGTGATAAACTCTTTGGCTTGATCGTATATATCTGAAGGTGTCTGCATGACGTGTAACAAGGGGTCAATCAACAGCAAGCTAGCCACTGTCAAAATAACAGTAACGATCAGGCTAATAACCACGCTGACTGCAAAACTACGCCGGACACGTCGATAATCTTTGGCGCCAAAACGCTGAGCGGTGATAATGGAAAGGCCCGTACTCAACCCTTGTGCAAAACCAATGATTAAAAAGGTGATACTACCTGTGGATCCCACAGCAGCCAGTGCTTCTTTCCCCAGAGTTTGACCAACAATGATCATGTCCACCATATTGTAAAATTGCTGGAAAATATTCCCCACCAACAAAGGAATTGTAAATAAGAAAATGAGTTTGGCTGGGAAGCCTTTTGTTAAGTCCCGCATGGTTGTTCCTTCCTTTTCGCAAAATTTCATACACTTTTCAAACAAGGCTAAGTTTAGCACATTCTTGCCTAAAGGAATATGGAATATCTTGCCTTTTTGACTGTCATTTTTTGCGAAAATCACCGGTGTCTTAAACTTTGAGGAAAGTTGTGCTGCTGGCGGTGGAGGATATTTTTGTCAAGGATTTAAAGGAGATGCTAGAATGAAAGTAATAGGAAAGGGAGGGCTAATGATGTTAAGTACTTACCAGGATAATCTGATTCAATTGGCGAGAAACAATTATTTTGAAACGGAACGCTTTTACTTGAAACCTATTTCTTTGTCAGATTTATTAGAATACCATGAGTTGACTTCTGATGATGAGGCATTAAAGTATGACTACCCAGCCCATCAGGATTTGGAGGAAAGTCTCTGGATGATGGTGCATTGGCAGTTGTCGAGTCCTTTGGGGAAATACGGAATCTACATGAAAACCACGGGCAAATTAGTGGGGAATATCAGCCTCATACTTAGCGAAGAGGAAGCTGTTGCGCGGATTGGTTATGCTGTTAATCCTAACTATTGGCGTCAAGGGATTGCCTTTGAATGCTTGATGGTGATTAGTACATTTGCTATGAAGCAGTTAACGCTAGATAAATTGCTAGCAGAAGTACACGAGGAAAATCAACCTAGTATAAAGCTATTGGAAAAAAGTGGGTTTCGTGAAATTGCTTCAAAAACAGCGAGTTCCTTGCGCTATCCGTCCTTTATAGAAAAAACTTATGCACGATTTTCTTGATAAGTCACCAAGTAATAGAGCGGATGAGGGGTATCTGTGTATATTTTCATCGAATCACTTTTTTGATAAGAAGTCATGACAAGTTTCCTGAAAACTGCCATAATGAAGCTAGGAAGATCCTTCCAGCCTTTCTTGCTTGTCACCAGCCTTGTTTGTGAGAGGTAACAGATGGATCCCAGTAAAAGGAGCTGTTGTAGGTGTGAAAATGGTAATTATTCGTCACGGTGAAAGTGAAGCGAATTTTGAAAATTATTGGACAGGCTGGCTAGATGTCCCACTGACTACGAAAGGTAAGGAACAGGCTCGTCTGGCAGGCGAAAAAATAGCCAAAGCCGATATCGCTTTTGACTATGCATATACGTCAGTCTTGCAGCGGGCGTTGATTACTTGCCAAACGGTATTGGAAGCCTGTGATCAGCTGTGGCTGCCAGTGGATAAGACTTGGCGTCTAAATGAACGGCATTATGGGGCTTTGGTGGGGAAAAACAAAGAGCAGATGGCTACTAAATATGGGCCTGAACAAGTGAAAAAGTGGCGCCGTGGGTATTATGAGATGCCTCCTTTACAAGAAGCAAATCATTTTGATCGTCGTTATCAGCAGTTGGATCCTCAAAGTATTCCCCATGGTGAAAACTTGGCTATGACCGTTCAACGGGTTATTCCGTTATGGCAAGATCAGATTGCTCCTTTATTACATGATGGGAAAAATGTATTGGTGTGCGGACATGGCAATAGTTTACGGGCTTTGGTGAAATATTTGGAAAATGTGCCGGAAGACCAGATGGATAAAATCGAGATTCCTAATGCAACACCGATTTTGTATGAATTTGATGAAAAACTACAGATTATTCATAAGGAAGTGCTCTAAAAGAATGGTTAAAACGCTAGTCAGCTGATAGGTGAGAGGGATTTTTAATATAACTTGATGGAAATCCGAACGAAAAACATTGAAAAAGTTCAATTGTTAACAATTATTCCGTTTTGTTCGTCTAGATATGCTATACTATGAAAAAATCAAAGGGGGAGTTTTACAGATGCGGGTTATTTTAACAGTGATTGGGAAAGATAAAGTTGGGATTATTGCCGGAGTGAGCCAAAAATTGGCGGAATTGGAAATCAATATTTTGGATGTCTCCCAGACGATTATGGATGATTACTTTACCATGATGATGATGTTGACCATGGATAAAAGCAGCGATTTTGAAACAATACGTAAAGAGCTCAATCAAGTAGGAGAATCTCTTGGTGTCTCCATTAAAGTGCAGAATGAAGAAATTTTTAACGCGATGCATAAGTTATAAAAAGCAGTTTGCTGAATAACATGGGCCTACTTTTTAGGCGATAATTTTAACTGTGGGGGTACTTTATGGAGACAAATCAAATCTTGGAAACAATTCGGATGGTGGAAGAGGAGAATTTAGATATTCGAACCATCACGATGGGGATTTCGTTATTGGATTGTATTGCATCGGATGTTCAAACTACGTGTGACAATATCTATCGCAAAGTCACTACAAAAGCACGAAATTTGGTAAAAGTCGGCAATGATATTGAATTGGAATTTGGAATCCCAATTATCAATAAGCGAATCTCGGTCACACCGATTGCAATCGTAGCTTCAGCCAGTGGTGGGCAAGACTGTGTTGCTTTTGCAAAAACTTTGGATCGTTGTGCTCTAGAGTTAGGCGTCAATTTTATCGGAGGTTACACTGCTTTAGTGGAAAAAGGCTATCAGGGAGCGGATTTAGCTTTGATTAAATCGATTCCACAAGCCTTGGCAGAAACCAACTTTGTCTGTTCTTCTGTCAATATAGGTTCCACAAAAGCTGGGATTAATATGGACGCTGTGGCATTGATGGGGGAAACAATCAAAAAAACGGCCGCAGCTTCTGATATGGGTTGTGCCAAACTCGTGGTTTTTGCGAATGCTGTGGAAGATAATCCATTCATGGCGGGAGCCTTCCACGGGGTAGGAGAAGCCGACTGTGAAATCAATGTGGGGGTCTCTGGTCCTGGTGTTGTCAAGCGAGCCTTGGAAAAGGTCAAAGGGGAATCCTTTGATGTGGTGGCGGAAACCGTCAAGAAGACCGCTTTTAAAATCACGCGGATGGGGCAAATGGTGGGACAAATCGCTTCTGAACGTTTAGGCGTTCCGTTTGGGATTGTTGATTTATCTTTGGCACCGACGCCAGCTGTCGGGGATAGTGTGGCGGATATTTTGGAAGAGATGGGCTTAGATTCTGTAGGTACTCATGGAACGACAGCAGCCTTGGCACTCTTAAATGATGCCGTCAAAAAAGGTGGCGTCATGGCCTGCAATCATGTGGGCGGTTTATCGGGTGCTTTTATTCCTGTTTCAGAAGACCAAGGGATGATTACGGCGGTGGAAAAAGGCTTATTAAACTTAGAAAAACTTGAAGCCATGACAGCCATTTGCTCAGTAGGTTTGGATATGATTGCGATTCCTGGAGAGACACCAGCAGCCACCATCGCAGCTATGATTGCCGATGAGGCAGCGATTGGGGTCATCAACCACAAGACGACTGCGGTACGTATCATCCCTGCTCAGGGGACATCAGTAGGAGATATGGTGGAATTTGGTGGTCTGTTAGGTCGGGCACCAGTGATGAAGACCAATCCAGCTAAATCCACTGACTTTATCCAACGAGGAGGCCGGATTCCGTCACCGATTCATAGCTTTAAAAATTAATGTTATTTGCCAAGTAAAACTGCCGATTCGCGAGACGTCACTCTCCTCAGAATCGGCTTTTTTAAATTAAGGTATTTATGAGTTTTAATCCATGTGAAAGCCATTTTCACAATAGATAGCAGATTGAGAAATAACCGATTAACTTAAAACGAATTCAGAATAAAAAGGTTTATAAACAAAAACGGTTGGTCTTGTTGCAAGTGATTTACTCGGGTAGGAATGTCACAGATGTCAGCGGAATTATTCGTTGTGGTCAACGTTTTTTGTTGGACTTACAACAAGTTTGACTTTGGCAAGGAGCTATCAAAAGCATGGCGTATACAGTTCATCTAAGCAGAATTCGCTAAGATGAACTAGCAAAATGACAACTGTTTATTGTTGGCATTTACCGGTCCCACTACTACCCGAGGGATTCTCCGGAAGCAAGGCTGCCCGGCTTTTTTAGTAGGCCAACGCTACTACTGGTAGGTTTTAAGAACTTACGCTATTTTTTTCTAAATGGCAGGCTCTAAGGGAATCTGGAAAAGTCGTGAAAATTCCATTGAAAAATCCTAAAATTCTTGCGTCAGTTAGGGTTATCGTTTATGTTAGGAAGTAGTGATGATGAAACCGTAGAAAGGCAGTGGCAAGAAAGACGATGAAAAATTTTATCTGGGATTTTGATGGGACGTTATACGATACCTATCCAATGATTTTACAAGCAGTGATGAAGGTTCTGCAAAAAAATGAGGTAACGGCTGATGAACGTGAAGTTTATAAAATGCTGAAGGAATTTTCTTCTAAAAAAGTGGCCGACACATATGGCATTGATTTTGTTAGCTTTACACAAGATTTACACGGGTTTGAAGCAGCAGACAAGCGTGAACCTTGCCCTTTTGCTGGTGTCAAAGAAATGCTTGCAGCCATTCAAGCTAGTGGGGCTCGCCAGTTTATCATGACCCATCGCTGGGGAGAAGATACAAAGAAAATGTTGGAAAAACACGATCTGTTGGTTTATTTTGAAGAAATCGTTGGCCCGGAAATGAATTTTGCTCGTAAACCTGATCCTGAGGCTATCCTTTATCTAGTAAACAAATATCAAATGGTACCGGAAGAAAGCGTCATGATTGGGGACCGAATCATGGATGTTTTGGCTGGCAATCGAGCGGGGATTCGCTCCTGCTTTTTTGATAATGAAGGCTTATTATCTGATGTTAATGCTGATTTTGTTTACCATAGCCCTCAGGAAATGACGCAACTTTTAAAAAAATAATGGCTGAAAAAAGGGAAGTTGGCTCTCTTCTGGGGAATTCCTTGGATCGCAGTGGGACCGGTGAATTTCAACTTTTCCAATCAGCAAAATAACAGCAGGATCTCCTTTTCCGAAATCCCGCTAGGTTCCCTTTTTGATGCTTAAATTTTTATCAGTTCTTTATCTTATATGAAAGGCTCCTTGGTTTTGTCGCCAGGGAGTTTTTTTGCGTATTTTATTTTGAAAGGAGGAAAGTGCAATGGAAATCAAAGAATGGCTTCAAGCCTATCAAAAACCAATATGCGTGTTCCTTGCTTGTCTCTTATTGGCAATTGGAGCGGTATGCGGCAGACTGTTTTTGTCTGACAATAATGCCCCGCTCACGATTAGTGAAGCCGCAAATCAGGGTGTTGGATTTTTAGATGAGACAAGTCAGACTCAAGTCGCTGAAAGTAGCCAGCAATCCGTCGCTATGACAGTGCTTTATGTCGATATCAAAGGCGCTGTGGCACGACCTGGTGTGTACCAGATGACGACTGGTGATCGGGTATATGATGTCATCAATAAAGCGGGTGGGTTGACCAAGGAGGCGTGCGACTGGCTGATTAACGGGGCTCAGTTAGTGGCTGATCAGCAGTTTATCTATGTTTTGACGAAAGCCGAAGCCAAGGAGCAAGCACAAGAACCCGTTGTTACACGGCCAGAGACCGAACCCGCCGTTGCTTCAGGAAGCCCTGAGACGCCCACGGAGGAAGGAAAAGTCAACATCAATACAGCAGATATTGCCCAATTAACCACCTTGTCTGGAATTGGCCAGAAAAAAGCAGAAGCCATCATTAGCTATCGGGAGGAAAATGGTCCCTTCAAAGCCCTGGAGGACCTCAAAGAAGTTTCGGGAATTGGTGAAAAGACAGTTGAAAAACTGCGATCATCTATTACAATATAACTAATACTGATCAAAGGTTTGAATAACCATTAAAGGAGAAAATTATGACGGACCAACGAATTCCATGGGACCAATATTTTATGGCACAGGCTGTTTTGTTATCTTTGCGTAGCACCTGTACCCGCTTGGAAGTAGGCGCGACATTAGTCAAAGACAAACGCATCATCGCCGGGGGCTACAATGGCGCAGTTTCTGGGGATGTCCATTGTATCGATGAAGGCTGCTATGTCGTAGATGGACATTGTATCCGGACGTTACATGCCGAAATCAATGCCTTATTGCAATGTGCAAAATTGGGGATTTCCGCTGACCAATCAGAAATTTTTGTCACTCATTTTCCCTGCTTGAATTGTACCAAGTCTTTGTTGCAAGCTGGGGTCAAAAAGATTCACTATCTCCATGATTATCGCAATGACAACTATGCGATGGAATTAATCAAACGGGTGGGGGCTTCCGTCCATCAAGTAACATTGGATCCAAATTATTTTGAAAAATTGTCCGCTCGGGCTTTGGAGGATGCTTCTGAAGGCTGAAGGGATTTTTAAAGGGCAAGGTCGACTGATTTTCCCGAGTCTGTTGACAGCTTGCGTAGTTTTAGCTTTGACGACCCAGATGCTTTGCTTTTGGTTACTGGTTAGTTATTTTGTGTTAGTTTTCTGCTGTAGAAGATGGTGGTGGCTTTTAGCTGCTGGTATTTTCTGCAGCTTTTTGTGTCTATTGCGCTTGGGTATTTTCTTTTCAATCACTGGTTTGAGCCTACCGCCACCTGAGGAGCTAGCGGAGGGAGCGAGGGTGAACAAAGTAGTGACAGTTTTAGGAGATACCATCGAAATCAACGGTGATCGGATTCAGTTTGACGGGATAAATGAGCAACACAAGCTGCGGGTCACCGTAATTGCTAAAACGCAAAAACAACAGCAAACCTGGCGACAGGCTCGTTGCCAGCAACTAGCCCTCCAATTAACCGGTAAGTGGTCAAAGGGGAGTCCCCAACGAAATCTTCATGGCTTTTCCTATCAGGATTATCTGAAAAACAATGGTTACAGTGGCACCTTGTTTGTGAAAAACTTTAGGAAGTGGGACCAAGAGGCCAAGGTAACCTTATGGGAAAAGTTTAGCAACGTGATTCGACGGCAACGGGGTCAGTTGATTAACCATGTGGAGGATCGGTTTCCACCGGTGACAGCCAGTTATCTTAAAGCACTCCTTTTCGGGTTTAAGGATGCCGCCTTTCAAGGATTATCAGAGGGTTTTCAGAAGACAGGCATTTTACATCTGTTTAGTTTGTCAGGAATGCATCTGGTATTTTTCTTTGGTTTGTTAGACAAAGGACTGCGGCGATTACGACTGACTGCAGTTGAATCTTATGTTCCTCTGTGTGGTTGCTTATTGGTGGGTGGGATTATTTTTGGTGGTAGCAGCAGTGTCTTGCGGGCTTGTTTGTTTTACTTTGTTCGTCGCACTCTAAAGGTTCTCCGCTTGCGGTTGACAGAGATGGATCGTTTTGCTGTTGTCTTAGTGATGATGTTAGTGCTTTGGCCACGAATTTTACTGACTACCGGCGGCCAGCTTTCTTTGTATCTCGCCTGGTTAATCCTCTTGTTGCCAACTAGTGGGAAGCCTAGCCAGCAACTGGTTCAAGGGGGCTTATTGACTTTTTTACCAGCGCCATTTTTGATGTATCTCTTCGGTGAATGGTCGTGGACTGGGGGCTTATTGTCCTTAGTCTGTGTTCCGCTTTTTAGTGGGGTCTTGTTACCGGGATTTTTGCTTTTACTGATTCTTTCCTTAGTCGGGATGCCCCATGAAGGAGGAGGACTGGTAGTTATTGAGGAGGGCCTCACTGGTTTAGGAGCGCTCTTACAAAAAGCAAACTTTGCTTCCATAATCACTGGTAAACCAGAGCTGTGGGTGGTTAGCTTTTGTTTAGTTGCCAGTTTATTGTTGCTTCAGCGAGGAAAAATACGTGTTCTGATTTTGGTCTGTATCGTTTTTCCCTGGCTAACGGCTAGTTTACCGATGGACCAGATGATTGCTTTTGTGGATGTTGGTCAAGGGGATAGCATCGTTTTACGCCATCGTTGGAATCAAGAGGTTACCGTGATTGATACTGGTGGTCGCCTTGGTCTTGCCAAAGAAGCATGGGCGACGGGTAGGGTGAAAGATAATGCGGAAAGCACCTTGATTCCCTTTTTAAAAGGCGAAGGTATAAGGCGAATTGATCGGTTGATTTTGACCCATGGAGACAGTGATCATTTGGGGGATGTTTCCGCGGTGTTGGCACACTTTCCTGTGACAGAATTGGTGATTGGCGAAGGGGCTCAAAAGCATCCTAATGTGGCCAGGCTATTAGCAACAATCCCACAAAAGACAAAAGTGCGGACAGTGACAGCTGGTAGCCGTTTATCGACAAATTTTGCGCTGGAGGTCTTGGCGCCAAAAAAGGCTAGTCAAGGGGAAAATGAAGATTCTTTAGTGATCAGCGCAAGGATGGGCCAAAGACAATTTTTATTTACTGGTGATTTGGACCAGGCAGGAGAACTTGCTCTTTTGAAACGCTATCCAAAGTTAACCGTTGATGTGCTGAAAGCCGGCCATCACGGCAGTCGAACCGCTAGTCATCCAGCTTTCATAGCCACATTACAAGTGCAAGAAGCAGTGCTTTCCTGTGGCTTAGACAATCGTTTTGGTCATCCTCATCAAGAAGTTTTGGAGACGTTAGCCGAAAATCAGGTGCATTGTTTACGGACCGATCAGATGGGGATGATTTATTATCGTTATGTGATGGGAGTGATACCGGTACAGCCGGAATCGGTAATCAGTCAGGATTGAATGTTTGGTGTCGTTGCACTTTGATAGACAAAATGATAGGATAACACGAGAGAAGAAGTCGCTTTTCTGAAATCTCAGGGAGTGCTTGTTGTGAAGGATGTGAAAAAAATGGATGCCCAAAGTGCACTGACAGCGATAAAGACGCAACCCTTAGCGTCGATTTATCTTGTTTTAGGTAAAGAACAATACCTCCAAGATAAAATTCGTCAGGCTTTTATGGAGCGACTGCAATTAACCAAGGATGATTTGGACTTGGTGGTCTTTGATATGGAACAGGATTATCTAAATCTGGTGGTTGCTGAAGCGGATACCTTGCCTTTGTTTTCGTCAGAGGATAAACGGTTGATCATAGTGGAAAATCCATTTTTCCTTACCGCAGAAAAGAAGACTGCTGCGCCGGAACATGATTTTGCCGATTTTCTGACCTATTTACAACACCCCGCCGATACGGCAGTGATTGTTTTTGTCGCTCCTTACGAAAAGTTGGATGAACGGAAAAAAATTACCAAAGCCATAAAAAAAGCCGCAACCGTGATTGAGGCACAACCTCTAAGCGAAAAAGATGCAACGGTTTATTTAAAACGTTCCGTAGAAAATAGCGGTTTGGTAATGGACCGGAAAACACTGGATTTGTTTATCCAGTTGACCGATTTAGATTTAGCCAAAGGGATGCGGGAATTGGAAAAGCTCGTCTTATATGCTGGCGCTGATAAAATCATCACTCCTGAGATTTTGTTGGCCTTAATTCCTAAGACTTTGGATCATAATTTATTTGACCTGACGAACTACTTGTTGACCGGTCAAACAGAAGCAGCTCTGCGCCTCTATCAAGATTTATTGTTGCAAGGTGAAGAAACGATTAAACTAAACGCTATCTTGTTGAGCCAGTTACGTTTGTTACTGCAAACTCAGATCTTGATGAAGCAGGGCAATCAGCAGTCCAATATCGCTAGTATTCTTGGGGTTCACCCTTATCGTGTGAAACTAGCGATGCAACAGGCTCGCCGTTTTTCATTGTCTACCTTAATGAAAGTCTATGATCAATTGATTGAAAACGACTACCTTGTCAAGACTGGAAAAATGGATAAAGAGCTACTTTTTGAATTGACGATACTGGAGGCGGCGGATCAATTTTGATCCGTCGTTTCCCTTGTAGACTAAGGTATAATAACATCTTCACAAGTGAAAATGTTAGCATGCCAAGTCTAAACAAATCTGGCTTCACGAACTAGCTCAGCTAACTCATACAGTTGGACCGCAAAAGTCGCTAAGTTCAACTAGCATCTTCTGAAATCAAGTCGCGACCGACTCATGATAAAGAATATCATCTGTCGGTTGCGCCATAATTTTCGAGGACTAAATGAGTTCGTTCAGCCTTTCTTAGTAACGATTGTCAGAAAATAAGTCAGGGATGCATTAGATGGAGGGAACCTTTTTTGGAAGAAGCATTAGCATTGTTGCAACGGGTTTACGGTTATGATCAGTTTCGACCAGGCCAAGCGCAAATTATTCAGCAAGTATTAGCTGGCGATAATACATTGGGAATTATGCCTACCGGGGGTGGGAAATCCGTCTGTTACCAACTGCCAGCCTTGCTTTTACCAGGAGTGACCTTGGTGGTTTCGCCATTGATTGCTTTGATGAAAGACCAAGTGGATGCCCTCGTGGAACTAGGGTTGCCGGCGACTTATATCAATAGTTCGCTATCACGGGGAGAGAGTCTAACGCGGATGGCTGAGGTTCGCCAAGGTAAAGTTAAGTTATTATATGTTGCCCCAGAACGGTTGACCGCTCCAGATTTTTTGCAGTTGGTACACAGTGTCTCAATCAGTTTGGTAGCGGTGGATGAAGCCCACTGTATTTCTCAATGGGGCCATGATTTTCGCCCTAGCTACTTAGGGTTGCCAGATTTTTTGCAAGAGCTACCCGAGGTTCCGGTAGTCGCTTTGACTGCTACAGCCACACCGCAAGTAGCAGCGGATATTCAACAGTTGCTGCAGATTGCAGATGACCATCTGGTAAAGACCAGTTTTGAACGAAAAAATTTAGCTTTTTCAGTGGTGAAGGATCGGCCGGAAAGTTATCTAATGGAGTATTTGCGGACCAATGCTGATCAAGCTGGAATCATTTACTGTGCTACTCGTAAAGAAGTGGAAAAGCAGTACAATCGTTTGCAGAAGGCTGGGATCAAAGTAGGTCGTTACCATGGAGGCATGACAGAAAGCGAACGAACCTTTAACCAAGAAAACTTCATCTATGATCGGGTAACCGTCATGGTAGCCACGAACGCCTTTGGGATGGGAATCGATAAAAGCAATGTTCGGTATGTCATTCACCTCCAAATGCCGGGTAATTTGGAATCTTATTATCAAGAAGCAGGTCGAGCGGGGCGAGATGGTCTACCTAGTGAAGCTATTTTATTTTATGCGCCCCAAGATATTCAGCTGCAACGCTTTTTTATTCAACAATCAGAGGCAGATCAAGATTATAAGAACAATGAATTTATGAAACTAAGAGAAATGAATCAATATGCCCATACACAATTGTGTTTGCAGCGCTATATTTTGCGCTATTTTGGAGAAGATGGGCCAGATTGTGGTCACTGCGGGAATTGTTTGGACGAGCGGGAGCTGGTGGATGTTACCCAGGAGACCCAAATGATTTTATCCTGTGTGAAACGTATGGGAGAACGTTTTGGCAAAGGATTGGTGGTCCAAGTACTAACGGGATCAAAAAATCAAAAGGTGAAGCAGTGGCATTTTGACGAACTGTCGACTTATGGGCTGATGAAAGGCTGGACCCAAAAAGACTTAACCGCATTGGTTGATTATTTGACAGCAAGCGGGTATTTAACAGCCGGTCAAGAGGAGTACCCGACACTGAAAATTACCGAAGAAGGGGTAAGTGTTTTACGTGGGCAAGAAACGGTTTATCGCAAACAACAAAAAGTGAAACAAATCGCTATGGATGATACCTTGTTTGAACTACTACGGCAAAAGCGCTACGAACTGGCTACGGATCAGAATTTACCACCATATGTCGTTTTCTCCGATCAAACTTTACGAGAATTAGCAGAAAAACGTCCAGAGAGTCGCTTAGATATGTTGCAAATCAAAGGAATTGGTGAAAATAAGCTTGATAAATACGGGGCTATCTTTTTGGAGATTTTGCAAAATTATCAAGAGGAAACAAAGGAATAAAGTTAAGAATTCAATTTAAGCTACCGATTCTGGTTAATAAGAAAACAGGGCAACTCGCTTCCAGCGAGTCCACCCTAGTTTATCGATAAGCGATTTATTCCCTTTGCATCGTAAATTCAGCAAATTATTTTCTTGTAAGGTAGCATATACCGTGAAAAAGGTGAGATTTAGCGGAGCAGAATTGGATTGACAGCAGCTCTATAGTCTGAGATGACTATAAATCATTGCCCATACAGTCATTTCTAAGCAGAGCAGGCTGAAAAAGACTAGCAAAAGTACTTAGCGTTGGTGGCACTTATGATACTTACTCTAAGTTTGAAGCTCAGAAGAAAGGGGCAAATTGTTTTGTATTTGGCATTTTTCCGGCCTAGCTACCGTCAACCCAATTCCCAGATCGCTAAATTTCACCTTTTTCGAGCATCTCAATGACGCTATGATACACCACTTCATTTCCGATACATCAGGCTTTCTGGAGGTTAATTTTTGATAAGTTCTTAAAAAAACTCCGCTAGAGGATAAATCCTCTGGCGGAGTTTTTTTAAGCTAACCTAGAAGGGCAGCTCGGTTTATTTCGCAAGTTTGCTAGTCAGACGAGACTTGTCGCGGTTTGCTTTGTTTTTGTGGATCAGGCCTTTTGTTTCAGCCATATCGATAGCTTTGATAGCGTCTTTGTACAACGCATCTACGTTATCGGCACCTGCTTCGACTGCTTGTTCAAATTTTTTGATAGCTGTACGCATTGCGCTGACTTGAGAAGCGTTTTTAGCAGTAGCCACTTCACTTGTTTTTACGCGTTTAATTGCAGATTCAATGTTTGGCATGGGATATTCACCTCCGAAAAAAAAGTATTGTACGAATAAAATCGTACAAATCAACACTAGTCATTATACCTAAACCTTTATCGCATTGCAATAAAAGAATGTAAAGAATTTTCCCTTAACAGTCATTTCTTAACTATGAAGGGAAAGTTATTGGTGTTTCTTAGCTTGAAGAGTCATTAAAAAAGGATCAACGCCCTCTTTTAATCTGCGAGAATGAAGAGGATACTGGTGATGGTGTTTTTGTAAGTCCGGTTTCGGCTTTATTCGCTGGCATTATTCGGGGGCATTCGAGATTAGAAGCAGATTATGTGGGATATTCTTCGGCTTTTACTTGCAAAAAAGCCATAAATTTCAATCCAGAATAAAACGTTTTTTCTTTTGGCAAGGAACAAAAAATGCATGATAGAAAAATTTTTTGCCATTCTGTGAGCAATAATGAATTATTGTTGCTAGCAAATATGTGGCTGGCTATTGCGACAGGGGGAAAAAAAGTTAGAATGATAGAGGTTTGCCTTGCTTGCGGAGTATTTATGTAGCAAGTTAGGAAACTGTGTTACGATAACTTAGACAATAAAATAAATTTTGGTGGTGTGCTTAGTGAGTATTGCATTGATTGTGACCGTCGTATTGGTCATGGGGGTCATCTTCGTCAACGGCTGGACCGATGCACCAAATGCTATCGCGACGGCGGTGTCGACTCGGGTATTGAAACCGAATGTCGCGATTGGCATCGCGGTAATCATGAACTTTCTCGGAGCGTTGGTGATGACAGTTTTCAACTCGCAAGTTGCCGAGACGATTAGTAATATTGTGAGTTTCGATGCCGCGGGGGATATTCGCGCTTCCCAAGTGGCTTTGGCGGCTTCACTGTTTTCAATCGTCGTCTGGGCGGTGGCGGCTTGGTATTTTGGTATTCCAACTAGTGAATCCCATGCCTTGATTGCCGGATTGACGGGATCAGCTATGGCTTTAGGTGGATTGGGAGCGGTTAACGGCGGCGAATGGGTCAAAGTTATCATTGGTTTGGTCGTTTCGACGATTATGGGCTTTGGTGGCGGTTATTTAGTTACTAAATTTATTGTAGCTATCTTTAAAAATGTCCAACGACGCAAGGCCAACAAATTCTTTACCATCGGCCAAGCAGGTGCAGCGGCGGCTAACGCCTTCTTGCATGGTGCCCAAGATGGTCAAAAATTCATGGGGGTTTTCATGCTAGGACTGTTTTATAATGGTTTAGCTGAAAAAACAGGAAATGGCTTTACGATTCCTTTATGGGTGATGGCTTTATGTTCCTTGACGATGGGCTTTGGGACTTCTGTCGGTGGGATGAAAATTATCAAATCTGTCGGTATGGACATGGTAAAGCTAGAAACTTATCAAGGGTTTTCGGCGGATTTGAGCGCAGCGGTTTGTCTATTTTTAGCTTCCGTTTTTGGGATTCCGGTTTCCACCACTCATACCAAAACAACTGCAATCATGGGTGTCGGAGCTTCCAGACGACTTTCTAGTGTCGATTGGCGAATTGTTAAAGAGATGATCTTTGCTTGGGTGATGACTTTCCCAGGGTGTGGGTTAATCGCTTTTGTGATGGCAAAATTATTTATCGCTATTTTTTAAACGTCCCTAGTTTAAGAGCAAAAGACAGTAGCGTTGTTTTAGAATAATAGTAAGCTAGGCTGTTGGTCGATTTCAATCAAAAGACATAACTGGCAGCACAATGATGAAGGAGTGTACAGAAGATGGCACGAAAAAAACAATATGATTTCTTCAAGGCAATGGAACATTTGGCAGATAACGCTCATCAAGCAGCAGAAATTTTAGCAAGCTTGGTGCGAAACTACGAGCCTGCGACCTTATCCCTTGAGGCAGAAAAAATCCATAAATTGGAAAAAGAAGCCGATACCATCGTGACGGAGCTGACTAACGAACTTTATGATGCTTTTATCACTCCCATCGATCGGGAAGACATCTTGGTGATTTCGGAACGAATTGATGATATTTTAGATGGTATCAATGGTGTGACTTACCTTTTTGAAAACTTAGTTATCGAAAAAATGCGTCCGGAAACAGATGTTTTCGTGGATATGATCGTGACGGCAGCCAAAGGGGTACATACCGCGACAGGCGAATTTCCTAAATTTAAACATTCAAAAACTTTGAAATCCATGATTGATGAAGTCAATACGATTGAATCGGAAGCGGATCGTTTGTATTCTCGCTTGAAGAAAGATTTGTTCACAGAAGAAAAAGATCCTATTGAAGTGATTAAATGGAAAGAAATTTATGAGCGCTTAGAGGCAATCATCAATAATAGTGAAGATGCCGTGGATATCATCGATGGGATGGTTATCAAAAATACCTGATGCCTGGTGCGTGGAATTTGCGAAACAGAGGGATGATAGACGCTCCTGTTTCGTACCCTAATCTGAAAAAATGGCCTACGTAAGGCAGTAAAAAAGCTTCTCTTTCAAGATGTGTGAACTCTTGGAAGAGAAGCTTTTTTGATTAGACTAAGGTATGATGAAATTTCACCTTTTCTACGATCGGCTGGCTACCCTTTTCATATCGGTAACTTAAACAATCTTTGGTTCTTTCTTGGTCGAGCTTTGCAAAGGACAAGGAGCGCAAGCGTGGTTGCTTTCAGGGATCGATTTCATGCGCAAAAGGCGTAGGCCATTTAAGATGACTAAGATGGTGCTACCTTCATGACCGATGACACCCAGCGGTAAAGTTAGTATTTGGACAAAATTTGAGAGAATCAAAAGTAAGATGACGCCGATGGAAAAGATGATATTTTGTTTAATGACTCGTTCCAGTTTTTGTGCGTGCTGATGGGCCATCTGAAGTTTTCGTAAATCATTTTTCATCAAGACCATGTCCGCGACATCAACTGCCAAATCCGTTCCTTCACCCATTGCCACACCGATTGCTGCGTTTGCTAGGGCAGGGGCATCGTTAATCCCATCCCCTACCATTACGTTGACACCGTGAGTCTCCCCAAGTTCCGCGATAATTTTTGCTTTATCCTCTGGTAAACAGTTGGCTTGGAAGGCATCCAGACCAAGATTTCGGCTAATTACACTGGCTGTTTCATAATTATCGCCAGTCAGCATGGAAGTATATATTTTTTGGTCTTTGAAATAGTTAATCACTTGGTAGGCTTCTGGCTTGGCGACGTCTTGTAAGGCTAAGAAGGCCAGCAGTTGACCGGCTCTGGTCAGATAGATCAATGTTTTGCCGCTAGCTAGGAGCTGTTGAATCTGGCTTTCTTGTTTTTTACTGAGGGGTTGGGCTTGTTGATCAGCAAACTGATATTTACCCACCCGCCAGAGCTGGCCTTCCAGTTGACATTGGAGGCCAAAGCCCGTGACTTCTTCTACCGGTAAATCCTGCCAATTTTCCTCAAGCGGGGTAGTTTCGCTTAAATAGTCAATAATCGCCGTTGATAATGGATGGGTTGTCTGGGACTCCATCGCCAATAACATCTGTCGGACTAGCAATGAGTCTTCAATAAACACTGCATCTGTAACCACTGGCCGTCCTTCTGTCAGGGTACCGGTTTTATCAAATGTGATAGCTCGCAAGTGGGAGAGGCGTTCCAAGGCAGCGCCACCTTTGACCAAAATACCATTTTTAGCCCCTGCCGAGATTGCTGCCAAAGTAGCTGGTGTGGCAGAAGCAACTAGTGCACAAGGTGAAGCAACCACCAAAAGGACCATGCCACGATAAAAGCTTTCATGCCAACTCCAACCTAAAAAGAAGTAGGGTAGAAAAATCATTAGAGGAACCGCGATGAGTACGATTTTTACATAGATATTTTCGATTTTATTGATAAAAGTCGCTGTTTTAGTCGGCTGATTTTCAGCTTCTTCCACCAATTTGACTATTTTTGCCATTACCGTATCGCTGGCTACCGTCCGAACTTTTACGGTGAGGGCGTTGCCAAGATTGAGAGTACCACCGTAAACCTCAGCGCCAACCGTTTTTTCCGCAGGGAGGGATTCCCCGTTGATGGCTGCTTCGTTGATTGGGGAGTTGCCTTTGGTAATGATGCCATCGATGGGAATGGTGCCGCCTTTGGGAACCATTAGTAAATCTCCCACGGTGACTTCTTCGACTGGTACTTCTTCAAGGGAACCATCAGGAAAGTACTTCAGTGCTAAGGTTGGTTGCAGGTTCATGAGCGCAGTGATTTCTTTGCGGCTTTTGTTAGTGGTATATTCCTCTAAAAAACCACTGAGACAAAAGATAAAGGTTAACATCGCCCCTTCAAACCAATTTCCGATGATGCAGGCACCAATCGCAGCTAACGCCATTAGCAAATCCACATTGAGAGTTTGTTTGTGTATGAGTTCTTGCAGGCCTTCGCTAGTTTGTTTCCACCCGCCAAAAATAATAGCAATTATAAAGAGGAGGGGAAACCAAGTGAGGGCCATTGCTTGTGCGATACGACCAGCAATCATAAAAGCTAAACATAATAACGTAGAGAGCCATGCTCGTTTTTCGTCTTTTCCCATTACGGACACCTTCTTTCACTACAAGACTATCATATTGTTTTCCCTAATTGATAATAGAAACGCTTACATGAGAACGATAGTGTTTCTCAAGGATGGACGTAAAAGATCGAGCCAAGTAAAAGATGAGGTTTAAAACTGTGAACTAGAAACACCATTGAGGTCTTTTACGCTAGCAAAAAAGTAGGGTTTCTTTTCCAACAGTTGGTACTTATCAGTCCCAGGACATTTCAAGTGATACTTCAAAAGTAAGTTCACTTTATTTTTTACTAAGGGATGGTGTTATCTTTTGCTGTGTGACATTTATCAGACGTTACTTGCAAAAAGAAGCTTATCTTCCTGAAGATAGGGGAAGATAAGCTTCTAATTTGGCTAATTAAGAGCTGGACCACAAGAACGGAGATTTTCTGATTCTTTCAGTCAAGGGTCACCATAGTTTTACGCTAAAATGAATCTTTACAAAACGGCCGACATCCTTAATCCTTACATTGCTATCAGCCAATAACCAATCAAGATTGCACCTAATACAATGCGGTACCAACCGAAGACGGTGAAATCGTTTTTCTTCAAATAGTTCATTAAGAATTTAATCGCGAGAATGGAGACTACAAAGCTGACCAGCGTTCCGACTAATAAGACGATAGCGCTTTGGAAGTCAAAACTATTGCCCTTAAGAAGGAATTTTAGGACTTTTAAGCCGCTTGCCCCTAACATGGTAGGAATTCCCATAAAGAATGAAAACTCGGTTGCAACAAAGCGCGAGGCACCGATTAGGATTCCTCCTAAGATAGTTGCACCGGAACGAGAAGTCCCAGGCACTAATGAGAGGACTTGGAACATTCCGACTAACAAAGCCGCCTTATACGTAAAATCATTTAGGCTGGTACATTTTGGCTTGACTGTTTTGTTGCGTTTTTCCACGACGATGAAAGCAATCCCATAGACGATTAACATGATGGCAACAGGTAAAAAGTGATGGAAATTCGCATCCAACCAATCATCCAAAGGCAAGCCGATAATCACTGAAGGGATCACGGCGACGACCACTTTGAACCACAAGGACCACGTTTCCTTTTTTTCGACTTCGGATTTTGAGGGAGCAAAGGGGTTCAGTTTATTGAAATAAAGAAAAATGACAGCTAAAATCGCCCCTAGCTGGATCACAACATTGAACATCGTCATAAAGTCTGGCGGCATATCCAGTTTGATAAACTCATCTGCTAGAATTAGGTGACCGGTACTGGAAATTGGTAGCCATTCAGTGATACCTTCGATGATACCGAGAAGAATCGCTTTTACAATATTTAATAAAAACAAGGGAATCATTCCTTTCATAATAAAGGGCTTTTCCGATAAGTAAAAGCCACATAACTGAAAGTATAGCGTTTTTTGCTAGTAAAACCAACCGATTTCGTAAGAGGACTTCATCCTTATAAAAATTTAAAGAAAACACCAACGATGATTGCCGTAGAGCCAATTATCGTTGGTGTCATTTGACGAAATATTCTAGGACAATAGCCCTCGTGAAATTTCTCGACCTTTTGCAATATATTGGGTGTTGCCGATTTCTTCAATTGTAAACTTACCATCAGCGTATAGAAGGCGAGTGACGCTACCGTTAAGTAAATCGACACGGACCGGCTGGGTACTATCGATCAGGTTTAGCAAAAAAGCAATGGTAAAGCCATGAGAGACGACGATCCCTTTTCCTCCGCCATGTTTTTCGATTCGATGGGCGATGTCCTCAAAACCGGAGTAAACTCGTTGGGCGATTACGTCATAAGGTTCCGCCCAATGAGCAGAATCCGCGCTATAGACAGCGTGAGCGATGTCTTTAAAGGAAATATCGGTTTCCCACATTTGTTCGCTAGTTTTAAAGTTGAGCACGCGGGGTAAGACGCCCCACATTTCAGAATCATAGCCACCTTCTAATGATCCCCAGCACCATTCGCGAATCCGATTATCGATAGAGTAAGGTGGTTTGGGTTGTTGAAGAGTCTCTCCAAGGATCAGGCGCATGGTTTCGATGGCTCGGCCGGAATCGCTAGAAACCGCTTCGGCAAATGTCAGATCCCTTAGACCTAAGCCGAGGTAATGGATATCTTCGGCACCTTTGGCAGTCAGAGGGGTATCGCACCAACCTTGGGCTCGTTGCAAGGCGTTGAACATGGTTTTTCCATGACGGATGATGTACAGTTCAGTAGTCATAAACACATTCCTCATTTTTCTATTATTAGTTGTTGAAAAAAGGGTTGTACCGTTTTTCTCGTTCGATGGTGGTAGCAGCTCCGTGGCCTGGATAGACCGGAAACTCATTAGGGAGAGTAAAGAGTTGCGTCCGGATGCTGGTCAACAATTGTTCTAAGTTTCCAGTCGGTAAATCTGTCCGACCGATACTTCCTCTAAATAAGGCATCTCCCGAAACTACAAAATCTGGAAAAACAAAGCTGACACTGCCGATGGAATGTCCGGGGGTCGCCACGACTTCGAAGCGGAGACCAGCGATATCGTAGGCTTTTAGTTCAAACAAGTGATCTGCTGGGCGGATAAAGACGTCATCCATATCATCGTGACGCCCTAGACCTGAAAGATTCATCTGGGGGTCACTGAGCCAAGCATCTTCTAGAGGACTCACATAGACCGGGATTTGGTAGTGGTCTCGCAGCTGATCGACAGCTCCAATATGATCATAGTGGGTGTGGGTCAATAAAATTGCTACCGGCTTGGCATCATTTTTGCCAATTACACCAATGATTTTTTCGGCTTCAGCGCCAGGATCGATGATTAGTAGATGTTGCTCGTCGGAAACAAGATAGCAGTTTTCTTGAATCGCACCAGTAGGGATTTGGAGAATATTCATCACAGTCACTTCCGTTCGTTTATTGATTAACTCATACTAAGTATAACGCAAAGAAAATCCCTTCACAAACCAGGGGTGTTGTCAATGTATTCAAAATCGTCTGACAACCGGTGAATTTTATGATTGTTTTTTTAATGCTAGGTGATGAAGGTTTCATAGTTTTCTAATTCAAGACAGTTATATTTATTAAGTCCAAAAACATATCCAATATTTCCTTGGTCCTCGAAAGTGATTTCGAGGATTTTTTTGTGTAATAAAGCTTGTCGGGGAAAATTGATGGCTTTTACAGACCGTGTCCTTGAATGAGCAGTAGTTGCATTTTTTGAGGTGAAACGGTATGGTATAAACGTATGTTCGTCTAATGAAAATATAGCGGAAAAGTATTTAGCAGAAAGCAGGTGAGAGAAAATGGATCGTGGAAAAATCTCCGTTCGTGAGATTGTGGAATTTACTTTACGCCGAGGGGATATTGATAGTCGTCATGTTTCAAACCACACGGCACAAGAAGGCGCCCGCCTCCATCGAAAACTGCAGAAAGCTGCTGGTGAGGATTATGCAAAGGAAGTTAGCTTAAAACGGACCATGACTGTCCAAGAGGATTCTCTGACCATCGAAGGACGAGCTGATGGGATTTTTTGTGATGAAACTGGTGAAACAGTTATTGATGAAATTAAGACTTCAGAAGTTCATTTCGAAGACTTGTCAGAAGATCAGTTGGAGCTATTTTTCTTTCAAGGGATGGTCTATGGCTATCTTTATGCTTTTCAGGAACAGTTGACGGAGATAGCCGTGCAGGTGACTTATTATCAGACCACAGAAGAAGTCATCACCCGCACCCGCCGTGAGTTCACGATGACGGACTTACAACTGTTTATGGATCATTTACTTACGGAATATCATAAATGGTTGGTATTCCAAGATGATTGGCGCAGAGTTCGCAATACGGCATTGACCAAATTGACCTTTCCCTATGAAACTTTTCGTAAAGGGCAACGAGAACTGGCGGCGGCAGCTTATAAAACCTTGAAGACTTCTCGACGTCTTTTCGTCGAAGCTTCCACCGGTACCGGTAAAACGATTTCCACACTTTTTCCAGCGTTAAAGGCGATGGGAGAAGCAGATGGTGATCGTTGCTTTTATCTGACTGCCAAAACCATCACCCGACAAGTTGCTGAAGATGCCCTCAAGGCGTTAGCGAAGAATGGCAGTCAAACAAAATCGGTGACGTTGACAGCGAAGGATAAAATCTGTTTTCTAGAAGAGCGTAATTGTACGCCAGAACACTGTCCTTATGCTAAAGGCTACTACAATCGGATCAATGAAGGCTTGTGGGATTTACTTCATCATGAAAATCAAATTACACGGGAAGTTATTGAGCATTACGGGAAAAAGCATGAGCTCTGTCCCTTTGAATTATCATTAGATGTCAGTCTGTTTTGCGATGTCATTATTGGTGACTACAATTATTTATTCGATCCGACGGTTTATTTGCGACGTTTTTTTGAGGAACCAAAAGAGGACTATTACTTTCTGATTGATGAAGCCCATAATTTGGTTAGTCGTTCGCGGGAAATGTACTCAGCGACTCTGTCCCGTAATAGCGGTAACGCTTTTCAAGAAAAACTGCCGAAAAGCTTTCGCGGATTGCATCGTCGTCTCAATCAAATCGACAATGAATTTGAACTCTTACAACAACGCTCAATCGAAGAAGATTGGCGCTTTAAACACCAATCCCTGATGCCGGAGAGTCTGATTAACCGCTTGTATGGTTTTTCGGAAAAAATGAAAGAATGGTTGGCGGCCAATCCTGGCAATCCTGCAGAAGAAACTGGTTTGGCCTATTATTTTGAAGTCCAAGCTTTCTTGCGGATTTCAGAAATCTATGATGATCATTTTGAGACTACTATCGAACGCACTTATACAGATTTGAAAATCAAACTATTTTGTATCGCGCCAGCACCTTTTCTCGATCAGATGTTGGCGAAAGGTAAAAGTGCCTTGTTATTTTCGGCTAGTTTTACCCCGTTAGCTTATTATCAAGATGTTCTTGGAGGTGGGAAGGAAGCCTTGCGTTACAAACTTCCGAGTCCTTTTCCGCCAGAACATCAACGGATTTTAGTAGCTGATTATATCGAAACGACTTATCGTAAGCGCCAAGCTAGTTTGCCACTAGTCGTTGATGCTATTTATCAAATGGTTACGGGCAAAACTGGCAACTATTTGGTGTTTTTTCCTTCTTATCAATACTTGGATGAAGTAGCCAGCCTTTTTGCCAGCAATCATCCAGAGATCACTTGTTTAATTCAGGATACGCAGATGGTTGAAGAGGAGCGGGAGGCTTTCTTAGCACGGTTTGAGGCAAATCCTATTGAAACCTTGGTGGGCTTTTGCGTTTTGGGAGGCATATTTTCGGAAGGGATTGATTTAAAAGGGGACCGCTTGATTGGGACCGCCATTGTTGGTGTAGGACTGCCACAGATGAATCATGAGCAAGACTTAATCAAAAACTATTTCGATGACGCTCAGGGCAAGGGATTTGAATACGCCTATCAACTACCGGGAATGAATAAAGTGTTACAAGCAGCTGGTCGCGTTATTCGCGATGTATCGGATTTTGGGGTGGTCTTACTGTTAGATCAGCGGTTTATCTCCCCCAGATATCAGAAACTCTTTCCCCAGCATTGGCGTCATGCCCGTTTAGTCCATGGTACCCAGCAGTTACAAGCAGAGTTGGCAGATTTTTGGAGAACCCAGAACACTGTTTAACTGGCTTTGACTGCGATTGCGATAGAACAAGGGACACAGTAAAAAACTCTCTACCACAAACATAGGGTAGAGAGTTTTTTATAGTCTAAGATATTAGAAAATTGACATAAGCATAAACGCCATCATACCAAGTTTAACGATGTTTGGCTTCACGAAGGAGCACAGCTACCGCATACGGTTGGACTAAGCAAAAGTCGCTAAGTTCAGCTAGCATCTTTGGGCTGAAGAAGTTACTTTAGCCTTTCTAAGGGTTAGCCTTAGTCGAAATAAGCGATGCCCATGGCTTCTTTTACTTCTGCTAAAGTATTGGCTGCAACGATTTCGGCTTGTTCGCTGCCTTTTTGTAACATTTCCATAACGGCTGCGGGATCTTTCGCAAATTCTTCCCGCCGAGCACGAATCGGACCGAATTCGGCTTCCAAAACTTCGATCAGGTAACGTTTGATTTTAACATCACCTAGACCACCGCGACGGTAATGGTCTTTCATTTCAGCAATCGCTTCTTTGTCTGTACCAAAGACATCCAGATAGGTGAAGACCATGTTGCCTTCGACTTGCCCAGGATCTTCCACATGAATATGGTTTGGATCGGTATACATACTCATCACTTTTTTGGCTAAGACGTCAGCCGAATCAGCAAGATAGATCCCATTACCTAGAGACTTACTCATTTTGCCATTTCCATCAATACCCGGCAGGCGACCTTGGCCTTTAGGTGGTAAGACGGCTTTGGGTTCCACTAATACTTCCTGATAGGTGTGATTAAAGGTGTGTACGATTTCTTGAGTTTGTTCCAACATCGGCTTTTGATCTTCTCCGACGGGTACCAAGTTGGCTTTGAAGGCAGTGATATCGGCTGCTTGCGAGACGGGATAGATAAAGAATCCGGTAGGTACGCCTTCACCAAAGTTTTTTTGTTGGATTTCGGTTTTGACTGTTGGATTACGTCGAACGCGACCTACTGAGACCAAATTGAGGTAGTACATCGTCAATTCCGCCAATTGGGGGATTTGGGACTGAATAAAAATGGTTGTTTTCGTAGGATCTAAACCGATTGCCAAGTAGTCAAGGGCGACCTCTAAGACATTGGCGGAGACTTTTTCGGGATTTTTAGCATTGTCAGTCAATGCTTGCATGTCAGCGATCATGATAAAGAGCTTGTTTGCTGGATCTGCTTGCATCTCCACACGTTTTTTTAGAGATCCGACGTAATGACCCAAGTGCAGTTTTCCCGTGGGACGGTCGCCGGTTAAAATGGTATTACTCAATGATTTCACCTGCTCCTTAAAAATAGTTGTCTCTGTCAGTGTACCTTTTTTTAGATTAAGAAACAACCGAAAAAAAGGAAGGCTTGTCGCAAAATGCAGACAATTGTCAGAGGTTTGATTTTTATGGAAAAAGTGAAAAACACCTGAAAAATCACTGATAAAGCGACTATCTCAGTTTTTTTCTTGTTATGAAAAAGAGCGGAAAAACTGTTGCATTTGCTAAACAACTATAGAAAAATTCAGAATATTTATACGTAATAGGCGTTTTATTCTTTACAATTTGTCAAAAAAACGTCTATAATAAATATTAAATGAAAAAAATAATCATGATTTAAGGAGGATAACCGCATGGCGATGATTGATTTTGTGAATGTGGATAAGTTTTATGGAAAGTTTCATGCATTAAAAAATATTAATTTGCAGTTTGAACAAGGGGAAGTGGTCGTCGTAATCGGGCCTTCTGGTTCGGGTAAAAGTACGATGCTTCGCTGTATCAATGGCTTAGAAAGCATTTCTTCCGGGCAGCTTTTAATCAATGGCAAAGATTTACGAGACAAAAGTACCAAACTAACTGAAATTCGGAAAAATATAGGGATGGTGTTTCAGCACTTCAACTTATATCCTAATAAAACCGTTGTTGAGAATATTACCTTGGCACCGATGAAAGTCTTGAAAGAAAGCCAAGAAGACGCGACGAAAACAGCTGAAAAATTACTAGACCGGGTGGGGATGCTAGACAAAAAAGATGTGTACCCCGCTACTTTATCCGGAGGTCAGCAACAACGAGTGGCGATCGCTCGTGGTCTCGCTATGAAACCAGAAGTTCTTCTTTTTGATGAACCGACGTCAGCTCTCGACCCAGAGATGATTGGGGATGTCTTGAACGTCATGAAAAAAATTGCTAGAGATGGCATGACGATGATTGTGGTGACCCATGAAATGGGCTTTGCTCGGGAAGTTGCTGACCGGGTTATTTTTATGGCAGATGGGGAAGTTGTTGAAGAAAGTCGCAATCCTGAAGAGTTCTTTGAAAACCCGCAATCGGATCGGGCGCAACAATTTATCAGCAAAGTCATCAATCATTAATGGAGGGAAGGCTATGAAAAATCGATTGCTTGCAGTGGCTTCTCTTTGTTTAATGCTGCTGTTTTTAGGAGCTTGTGGCGAAAAAGTCGCAGATCGAGACATATCGCAAACTAGTAAAGAAAGCAACTCCATCACTTGGGGGGTAAAAAATGATACCCGCCTTTTTGGGATGATGGATGTCAAAACTAAAGAAGTCAAAGGATTTGATATCGATATTGCCCGTGGGATTACCGAAAAAATACTGGGTCCTGACGCCAGTGCGATTTTCGTCGAAGTGACGTCGAAAACCCGTATCCCGTTGTTGAAAAATGGGAATATCGATGCCATTATCGCTACCATGACCATCACTGAAGAGCGGAAACAACAAGTTGATTTTTCGGATGTCTACTTTGATGCCGGCCAATCCCTCTTAGTGAAAAAGGATAGTGGGATCAAGGGAATTGAAGATTTAGGAGCTGGCACCACTGTTTTAGCAGTCAAAGGCTCGACATCAGTGGACAATATTAAAAAAGCTGCGCCAGAGACCACCGTTTTAGAATGGGAAAATTACGCGGAATGCTTTATCGCTTTACAATCTGGACAAGGCGATGCCATGACCACTGATAATGCAATTTTGCTCGGTATGGCTTCTCAAAATCCCGACTACCAACTGGCAGGTGGGGCCTTTACGCAGGAACCTTATGGGATTGCAATCAACAAAGGGCAGAATAACTTTTTGAAAGAAGTCAATGAGGCCTTAGCTGAGATGCATCAAGATGGAACTTATGACCGGATTTTTGATAAGTGGTTCCCAGAAACGGAAGACGGCCGGGTGAAAGACTAAGAAAGGAGCAGAGGTTAATATGATTCAATTATTTCAAGAGTACCATAGTGTTTTTTTAGAAGGCTTTAAAATTACCATCTACTCCAGCTTAATCGCTTTGGTCTTTAGTTTGCTGATTGGAACCTTGATGGCGATTTTTCAGCTTTCTCATAATAAGTGGATCGCTGGATTGGCAAAAGCCTACGTGGAATTTTTTCGAAATATCCCGTTACTGATCATTGCCATGTTTTTTGTCGTAGTGGTACCGATGTATTGGGTAGTGTTAGACGGTTTTCAAGCGGGAACCATTGCCTTGATTATTTATACATCCGCTTTTATCGCGGAAACAGTCCGCTCGGGGATTCAAACGGTTCCTAAAGGTCAGATGGAGGCGGGACTGTCATCGGGTTTCACCTATTGGCAAACAATGAGGCACATTGTCTTACCTCAAGCTTTTAAAATTGTCATCCCACCTTTGGGTAACCAATTTATAAACTTGGTGAAAAATTCCTCAGTGTTAGCAATGGTCGCTGGTTTAGATTTGATGTATCAGGCGGATTCCGTTGCTAGTACCACCTTTGATACGTTTAATACGTATATTATTGCCGGATTGTTTTACCTGGTATTGACCTTGCCATTGTCTTATTTAATGAATCATCTTGAAAAACGTTGGGCGATTACCGACTGAGAAAGGAGCCGTGACCAATTATGCAAAACTTTATTGAGGCATATTCTTATGCAAATTTAAGCTTTCTAGTGGATGGACTCCTGGTGACGATTCTCGTTTCAGTGACTGCGATCCTTTTGAGTTTCTTCATTGGTGGCCTACTAGGGGTGGTGCGTTTTGCAAAGATTCCCTTTTTATCCAAAATTGTTGGCTTAGTAGTAGATATCATTCGCAACTTGCCATTGTTGTTGATTATCTTCTTTACTTATTTTGCCCTCCCGCAAGTTGGGATCAAGCTGTCAATCTTTTGGGCCGCAGTGGCAGCGTTGACGATTTTTGAATCAGCGATGTTGTCGGAAATTTTTCGGGCGGGCTTAAATGCCGTTCCCAAAGGTCAGATGGAAGCCGGCTTATCGACAGGATTATCCTATACGGAGACCATGTTGAGTATCGTGATACCACAAGCTTTCAAATCCATGATTCCGGCTTTGGTGAGTCAATTGATTTCGTTAATCAAAGATACTTCATTAGCAGTAATCATCAGCTTGCCGGAACTGACTCACAATGCCAAAATCATCTATGGCCAAAATGAGAATTATGTGATTCCGATGTTTGTCGCTATGACGGTCATGTACTTTGTGATTTGTTATGTCTTATCCTTGTTATCAAAGTACTTGGAACGGCGGCAATATAATTATTAACAAGTTTACAAAACAACGTGAACGCAAGGAACAATTAACGGGAAGGTTTCAGCTTGTAGCTGGGAACCTTCCCGCTTTTTGCATATTGTTGATGGCTAGCAATAAACGGTCTGAGGAAATGTGTTTAGCGCTGGAATATCCGGATGGACGACCTACCATAACTATGTTCCTGGCTTCATTAAGGAGGCTTGCGGACATTTGCTTTATCTGCTTGTGGGGGATTAGCGGAGGCTAGCTCGTAACGCCAGTGATTAGCTGTTTAGTAAGACGCCTCAATAGTTCCTAAGACTTCTAAAAAGGCGGTACTTGAAATCTTTGACGAAAAAGGCGAAAATAAGGTACTCTGATTTTTAATGAAGGCATTTAGTAGAGGACTGAAAAAATATGAACGAACAACGTCCCATCGGTTTTATTGATTCTGGGGTAGGGGGCTTGACGGTCGTCAAAGAAGCGTTACGGCAGTTACCCAATGAAGCTTTTGTGTACTTAGGGGATACCGCTCGTTGTCCATATGGGCCACGACCGGCTGAACAGGTGGTGACTTTTACCCGACAGATGGCCAATTTTTTGATGAAGCAAGAAATAAAACTGTTAGTGATTGCTTGTAATACAGCGACGGCAGTGGCGTTGGAGACGATCCGCGAAGAACTACCGATACCGGTGGTGGGGGTTATTTTACCGGGGACTCGTGCGGCTGTAAAGGCCACCACTACAGGACGGATCGGCGTGATTGGCACCCAAGGAACCATCAAGAGCCATTCTTATCATCGGGCAATTGCAGCGAAAAGTAGCCAGACACAAATTTTTGGCTTAGCTTGTCCGAAGTTTGTCCCGATTGTCGAAAGCAATGAATACCATTCCTCGATTGCGAAGAAAGTGGTAGCTGAAAGCCTCAAACCATTAAGAGGGAAAAAAATTGATACCTTAATCCTAGGCTGTACGCATTATCCATTGTTGCGCCCGCTAATTCAAAACTATATGGGACCGGCAATCACCTTGATTGATTCTGGCGCGGAAACCGTGGGGGAAGTCAGCGTCTTATTGGATTATTTCAATATTGGCAACCCTGATCCCACAAATTTGGGAACCTGCCGCTTTTTCACCACGGGCTCCACGAAAATGTTTGACGAAATTGCTAATGATTGGTTGCCAGTAAAAGTGACTTCGGAACATGTGGATTTAGGAAAATAACTGTTTGGAAAGATCATTTAAGAAAAAGGGAGATTCGATGATTAGACACGATGGTAGAAATCCGCAAACGTTGCGGCCGCTTTCGATTGAAACAAATGTGTATAAATACCCGGAAGGTTCAGCTGTGGTTTCTTTTGGTGACACCGTAGTAGTTTGTGGAGCGACTGTCCAAGATGAGGTACCCGCCCAACTGAAGGGCAAAGGCCAAGGCATAGTCTCTGGGGAATACCGAATGCTACCAAGAGCGACGCATACTCGTCAACGCCAATGTGATGGAGAAGGGGAATCTAGTGGTTATCGATGGAGCATTCAGCAGCTAATTACTCGCTCGCTATCAAAAGCAGTGGATTTGGAAAAACTTGGGGAACGCCACATCATCGTCGATTGTGATGTTTTGCAAGCGGATGGAAGTGCTGTAGCCGCGAGTATTACCGGGGCCTTTGTGGCACTCCGTCTAGCAGTAGATAAATTATTGGCTCAAAACATGCTCCTTCAGGATCCGATTAAAGAACATTTAGCAGCGATTCGTGTCGGTATTTTGGCGGGGGGCGCTTGTGTGGTGGATTTGGATGATGAGGAAAGTAACGCCAGTGAGGCAGGATTGAACTTAGTGATGACCGAAAGTGGCCGTTTTGTTGAAATCCAAGCCAGTGGCGAAGAAACAACCTTTTCCGGGGAGGATTTAAATGAGATGATTCTCTATGGTAAAAGTGCCATTGAATCAGTGATTGCTTTCCAAAAAGAAGCCTTATTGGAAGTCGATCACGCCCCCAGTCCAGAAAAAACGGTGGTCATTGCAACAGGTAATCTTGGAAAAGCCAAAGAATTTGCCGCCATGTTTGCCAAAGGGGGTTACGAAATTCAAACCTTAAAGGATTTCCCTGAACTAGCAGAAGTCGCGGAAACGGGGAAAACCTTTGAAGAAAATGCGCGATTGAAAGCTGAAACAATTGCGCAAATACTCAAACGACCTGTTTTGGCAGACGATAGTGGTTTGGTGGTGGATGCATTGTCCGGGTTACCGGGGATTTATTCCGCTCGTTTTGCGGGTCCACAAAAAAGTGATGCTGCCAATAATGCCAAACTTTTATACGAGTTAACCGACGTACCGGATGAAAAACGAACCGCTCGTTTCCATTGTACGCTGGTGTTTGCGGCTCCAGGTAAAGAGAGTTTAGTGGTGGAGGCGGATTGGCCAGGACACATTGGCCGGATTCCCCGAGGTGAACACGGCTTTGGTTATGATCCATTGTTTGTACCACTGGGTTCAGATAAAACTTCAGCTGAACTGTTACCAGCGGAAAAAAATCACCTCAGTCATCGAGGCCAAGCGTTAGCAAAACTCCAAGCCCAGTGGCAACAATGGTTAGAAGATGCCCCTAAAGCCTAAGTGAAGAGGATAGCTGAGGGGCTGCTTAAAATTAGAGACCAACGAGGAGGTGTAAAAATGAATGCAGAAAAGATTTTAGTGGTGTCAGATAGCCATGGAGATCGACAAATTCTCGTAGATATTTTAGAAAAATTCCAAGATCGTGTTTCCCTGTTGATCCATTGTGGGGATTCTGAGCTACCTGCAGCTGATCCGTTGTTTAATGTTTATCAGGTAGTCGGAGGAAATTGCGATTTTGATAGTGGGTTTCAGGAGCGCCGAATCCTCCAAACAAACTTGGATCGGATTTATGTGACCCATGGCCATTTATCCAATGTCCGTTTTGGCTTGAGCGAAATCGCTTATGAGGCGAGGGAACAAGATGCGACGATTGTCCTCTTTGGGCATACCCATCAAATCGGTTGTGAAGTGGTGCAGCACCGTTTGTATTTAAATCCTGGCAGTATCTCCCAACCCCGCGGGCCGATTCAGAAAAAAGCCTTCGCGGTGATTGAGGCTACAAAAGCCGGCTGGCAAGTACAATACTATGGACGAGATTTCGAACCAATTGCTGATTTACACTTTACTTTTAAACGCTGATAGCAACGAATTCGTCTAGCCTATAAGGGAAGAAATAGCAGTCGGCAGGAAAGCTTAACAACCGCTGAAAACTACGTAAGATTTTTATAAAGGAAGCCAGAAAGGACCGTTTTTTTCCGGTCTTTTTTGGTACAATGTAAGCGAGCGTTAGGAAACGGAGGCTATCCTTTTGATAGGTAAAGATACCCAAGCACTACTTTTAGAAAACCAAGATAATTTTCTGATTCCCGCAGACAATGTCGCTACGGTGATGTACAACCACTCCTTAGATCACGCATTGCTGGTTTTAAGCAATGTTGGCTATACCAAGATTCCAGTTCTAGATAAAGAGGATCATTTTGTTGGTTTGTTAGGCCTTAATGATATCGTTCGCAAGATGGTTTCCCTGACTGATATCGATACCGATAATTTGGCGGGATTGACAGTGGCTGATGTGATGGAAATTGGTGTGGATTATTTGACAGATGAGTCAGACTTGGAAGATATTTTACATTTATTGGTGAATAACTCCTTCTTACCGATGATCAATAAAGAGCGGATCTTTCTCGGCATCATCACTCGTAAAGAAATCTTGAAATGTACCAATCACCTCGTCCACGATCTTGAACGTCGCTATCAATTGGTCCCCAAAGAAGACAAGCCACGGGACACAGATAAAAAAGCCGGCTTGCAAGTGATTTAATACACGCAAAAACGAATTAGTGAAGCCACTGCCATTGTTGCGGTGGCTTTCTTTGGCTGGCGCGAAACTCGGGTGAATAGACCACTAAATAAGTTTCTTGTTCCCACTATGTAGTGAGGCAGATTTTCTGCATTTTCTTATGGTATAACGCAGGACACAAGGGACGAATCCCTTCAGCTAGCTCAGGAAGCAAGCGAATCAGACATAAATAACCTAGAAAGAGCACAGGATGACTCCCTCCCTAGTAATCATCAGTTTTCAGTCGCCGAGCAGTGGTTTCTGGTTTAAAATATCCGATTTGCTTTATGTTCACGATGACTTTCATAAATGTCCTCCTGGGTGATGTCAAAAGGAGGCTACTGTCCAAGGTTGTTTCCTAGCCTTTTTTCAAGCACAGAGGCCTTCGATCCTGCTAGCTTATGGTATCATGAAGAGACATGGAGGGATGAGGATGAAAAAAATGTTGAAAATACTTCTGACTTTAATCTTGGTCTTGGTGATCGTCGTTTTAGCTTATGTAGGTTATGTTTTTTTTAGTTACCAACGCCTGCCTGATCACATGGCATTAAAGGTGACGAACAACAGTGAGACAGCCTTGACTAAAAATACGGATTATCGCTTGATGAGCTATAATATCGGGTACGCATCCTATCCGGCAGATTACAGCTTTTTTATGGATGGTGGGAAATACTCACGGGCATATGATCAGGAAACAGTCGAAAAAAATATGACGGGGATTTTAGAAACAACCAAAGAGCTGGATCCGGATTTTGCATTGTTTCAAGAAGTCGATCAAAAGGGCGATCGCTCCATGAAGGTGGATGAAGTAACCGGTTTGACCACTGGCCTGCCCACATACAGTCATGTCTATGCACAAAACTATGATTCGGCATATTTGTTTTATCCGCTGACCCAACCTATAGGCAAAGCAAAATCCGGCTTGGTAACCTTGAGTAAAGCAACTATCAGCGAGAGCACCCGCTACAAGCTACCGATTGATACCGACTTTAATAAGTTCTTTGATTTGGATCGGGGCTTTTCAGCGAGTTTGATTCCGGTAAAAGATAGTCGGAAATTGACACTTATCAATACCCATATGTCAGCTTTCACTAAAAATCGAGAGGTCCGACAGGCTCAGTTGGCGAAGTTATTTGACTTTATGAAACAAGAATATGAAAATGGTCGCTACGTTATCGTAGGGGGCGACTTTAACCACGATATGTTAGGAAATAGTCCTGAGGTTTTTGGTACGCAAACCGAGCCTTTTAATTGGACCCATCCTTTTCCTACAAGTGATTTACCGGCGCATTTCCGTGTGGCAAATGAGGGCTTGGCTGAGGCGAAGATTCCCTCGGTACGTCGTAACAATGAGGCTTATCAAAAGGGGCAATCCTTTGTTTCCATAGTAGATGGCTTTTTAGTTTCGGACAATGTCAAAGTTGAAAAAGTTGCGGTCCATGAAACGGATTTTGCTAACTCCGACCATCAGCCGATTGTATTGACTTTCAAGTTAGGCTAACTGGTTTGATCTTCACAAAAAATACCCACTTCTCAAATTTTAGAGAAGTGGGTATTTTCTATGCAGATAATCCGGTAACCGGGGTGGTAGGAATCGTAAAGCCAGCTGCTGTCAAAGCGTCGATGGAAGAAGCTAAAAATTCTTCTTTCAAAGTTGCTTGGGTGCCGTTAACAGCATAAAAAGTACTGCGAATGACATAATTGCCACCCCCGATATCTACGAGACCAAAGACGGTAGGTGGGGTTGTGATTTTTTCTTGATTACTTTCAGTTAGCTGCTGATTGACGGCTTCGATTACTTCGCGGATACCTTCCAGGCCTTCTGCCGGTAAGATCCGCACGTCCACAATAACTTGCATATCGGAGCGAGAATTGTTGCTGATGGTGGTGATATTTCGATTGGGAATAAAATGAACAGTCCCATTCAATGAGCGTAATTCCAACGTTCGAATGCCAACATTGATGACGCGGCCTTCAATCGCTAAGTTTTGCAAGACGACGTAATCACCAACATCAATCTGCTGTTCCACGATAATGAAGAAGCCGGTGATAATATCATTCATAAATCCTTGTGCCCCAAGGCCGATAGCCAAACCGGCAATCCCAGCCCCGGCCAGTAGCGAGCCCACCGGTACGCCTAGTGTCGAAAGAATCGCGTAAACAAAGAAAAAGCCTAGGGTATAATGGACGACGTTGCGAAGAAGGGTATGAATGGTACGGACCCGATTTTCATTGACGCGACCACTTTTTTGATAGGACTGATGGCTGTGATCCACCAGAAAATCGGCAACCTTCAATAAGATGGTAAACAAGACAATTAAAAAGAAAAGCATCATGGCTTTTTGAATCACCAAACCCACAATAGCTTCCCAGTCGATATTTTGCCACCATCGCTGAATCGCATTCAGCTGTTTGGTAGCTGGTGCAATAATTTCGGAACCGGTGGAATCTGTGGTAGTACCACTAGTTGCTGCTAGCAGTCGATTGTTTGAAAGTATGAAAAGAAGTTTGTTCATAGGTGAATGATTTCCTCCGTCTGCTTTGTCAAGTAAGGTCATTTGCTAAGTAAACTTTATTGTATCAAAAACCATCCCTCCTGTCACAAGGTGCGCTGACCAAAATCCTTCTCTTTCTCATCAAAGTGGAAGCCCGTCTTTACTTGATGGAGAAAGCGTAAGTCGGCTAGTTACCAGATAATTGCTAGAAGCTCTTAAGCTATTAAAAATCGCTCCAAGCAGTCAAAGTTACTGCTTGGAGCGATGAATGTCTATCTATCAGTATTTTGGGTTGCGAGCTAAGGTAGAGAAGCTTTTGGAATCTCGGCATCGGTTTGTTGATGATAGGTTGCTGGTGTTTTAAAGCCGTATTCATTGCCCAAGATGTATTTGGCGATGTGCAAGGTCCGATCACTGGAGCGTTCCAAGTTGGAACTGATATCGATGAAGAGAATACCATCAGCTGCTCGACCTTCGCCATGGTTCATCAGGCGGATATATTTTTTCCGCAATAATTCCACAAGGCGATTGACTTCTTGTTCTCGAGCAAGCATTTTTTCCGCTAATTCCATATCATCGTTTTCCAAAACCTCCAAGGCATCTCGCACATTTTTTTGTACTTTATCGAAAAGTAAAACCAAATCTTCATCGAAAAGCAGCAGGGTATCCCGATGATGACTGACGAGGCCTTTGCGTTTCTCTCGGGAACGTTGTTTTTGTTCCACTTCACAGGCCTCTGCGACAAAATTCACGATATTTTTACAGTGATCACCAATCCGCTCGAAATCTTTGGTAAATTCTAAAAGCATGGCTTGTTCTTGGCTTTCAGTAGAAGATAGTTCAAAAGTAGCACTTTTTGCAAGAAAATCCGTCAATTCGATATCAAATTTATCAATGGCATCCTCGTATTGATAGACATCATCTTTTAGTTCTTCATTTGGCTCGATATAGTATTTCTTCGCTGCATCTAACGCTCTAACGACATAGGTTCCCATCTGGATGACTTCCGTCGAGGCTTGTCGTAGCGCGATGGAAGGCGAAGTGTGGAAAAAGTCTTCGTTTAATTCCACCGAGCGAATTTCCAGTGATTTATCATCTCCAGGAATAATCTTCTTCACCAAGATTTCGATTTGGGGAATAAACCAGAACTGAATGGCTAGGTTGGTAACATTGAATAGCCCGTGAGCAAAAGCAATCTGCATACTGGGGTTTAAACCGAGACGGGCGCCGATAAAGATGACCACTTTAGTAAAGGGACTTAAAAGCAAGGTGAAAATGATAGCTCCCACTAAGTTGAATGTGACATGGGCAGCTGCGGTTCGTTTGGCTGCTACACTAGCGCCTAAAGCAGCAATCACGGCAGTAATCGTCGTTCCGATATTGTCTCCAAAGAGAATCGGTAAAGCAGCCGCGAGCCCCAAACTACCTTGAGAATAGAGCTGCTGTAAAATCCCGATGGTGGCACTGGAACTTTGCAGCACCATTGTTAACAAAGACCCAATCCCAACGCCTAAAACTGGGTGGTGGGAAACGTCAATCATCAATTGATTAAACTGAGGGAGATCTTTTAGGGGTTCCATGGCATTTCCCATCAGTTTTAACCCGAAAAAGAGGCAGCCGAAGCCAAATAAAATTTGACCAATATTTTGTAAGGATTTTCGTTTGAAGAAAAATAGTAGTAGGGAGCCCATGCCGATAATTGGCAGAGCATAAGCACTTAAGTTAAAACCGATAATAAAGGCGGTGACTGTCGTCCCCACATTGGCCCCCATAATCACGCCAATCGCTTGACGCAAGGTCATAAAGCCAGCCGAGACTAAACCGACAGTCAAGACCGTCGTCCCCGAGCTAGATTGAATCAAGCCGGTAACGATTAAACCAGCTAAAACCGAACGCAAAGGGGTTGAGGTAAAACGATTCAATACCTCCCGTAAGCGATCACCAGCGGCTTTTTGCAAGCCATCTCCCATGTACTTAATCCCAAAGAGGAAGATTCCCAAACCTCCCAAAAATGTAAATAACATTTCTTGATATGACATCATTGACCTCCGGATATAATTTTTTCGATCCAATGGTTAGAAATTTGTACAAGCAATTTCAGCATACGGGAAATTCATGTCGTTGTAAACGTATTTTTTCACCACCAGAAGGGAAAAAAGACTAAGCTCTTCGGAAAAACCGACATTTTTTACTTGATTAAAAGCGGCAAAAGGCAAAATAGCGTATTTTTTAGGTCAGAGGAATTTGGCTAGTTATCTTTCCGAAAAATAATGTTAGTTTGACAAGACAAAAAACAGCCAATTCCTGAAGGATTGGCTGCGCTGGGTTTACTCTATGAAAGGTGAACACCTTTATCGACGAAGATGACTTCGCCAATGATTCCGCTGGCTGCGGGACTGATTAAGAAAGCCGTAACGTTGCCGACTTCTTCAATCGTCACGCCAACATGATCAGGGGTGCGGTCTTCTGACAATTGAATCAATTTTTGATAATCTTGGACGCCAGTTACCGCTAGTGTTTTGATGGCACCAGCTGAAACGCCGTTGACTCGTATCCCTTGAGGGGAGAGTTCGGCTGCCAAGTAGCGGACTTCAGCTTCCAAGGCCGCTTTGGCAATTCCCATCATATTGTAGTTAGGAACTGCGCGCTCTGAGCCAAGATAGCTCATAGTTACAATACCGCTATTGGCTGCTAAGATTGGTTTTGCGTATTTTGTTACCGCGATTAATGAATAGGCACTAATATCTTGTGCTAGGGCGAATCCATCTCGGGAAATATTTAAAATGTCTCCTGAAAGGTCTTCTTTATTTGCATAAGCAATTGCGTGGACAATCCCATGAATTTCTCCAGCATACTCACCGATTTGGGTAAAGGCTTGTTGGATGCTTTCGTCAGACGCGGCATCACATTCCACGAGAAAAGATTCTTCTGGTACCAATTTGGCCAGTTGTTTTTTCATACGATCGTTTTGGTAAGTATAGATCACTTCAGCTCCTTGATCTAAAAGGGCTTTGGCACATCCCCAGGCGATACTGCGTTTATTGGCAACCCCCATAACGACAACTTTTTTTCCTTGTAATAAGCTCATGCGGACACTCCTTGATTTAAAATAAAATAATCGATAATTGCGACTTTATTTAGCCCTCCTCATTATTAGGTAAAAAGGTTTGATTGTCAAACTATTTTTTCTGAAAAATACCTAGTAAGTGATCTTAACGGTTGATTTATCAGGATTTAATTATTTTGTTTTCCAAAATATCTTATGATCCTACGAAGCGGAGGCAGAAAATATTCAATTGAAAGTAAAGAACAGCCGGCAAATCACCTACCTGTGATTTTGCCGGCTGTTTCTAGGTTATTCGGTTGCTTCTTGTAAAATTTTGATGCTATTGATTTTAACCTCTTCTTTTAAGGTAGCTTGTTCGCCAAGACTATTTGTGCTGTCTTCTTTTTCGGCAGTGGCAATTTTATCGACTACTGCCATCCCGTTTTCAATCACTTGACCAAACACGGTATACTGACCGTCTAATTGAGGCATTCCTCCGTCTTTGTAGGCTTCAATAATCGCTTCTGGGTAGTATTGAATAGCTAAACCATCTGCTTTATCGTCATGGTTTTGAATGATGAAGAATTGGCTGCCGTTTGAGTTAGGATCAGTGCTACGAGCCATCGCGAGGGCCCCGCGAATGTTGTAAAGTTGGTCGCTAGCTTCTAGTTCAAAGCCTTCTCCCCAGATACTTTCTCCGCCAGTCCCGTCACCATTCGGGTCGCCCCCTTGGATCATGAAATCTTCGACCGCTCGATGGAATTTCGTCCCGTTATAGTAGCCTTCTTTCGCGTGAGTAACAAAGTTTTCCACTGCTTTGGGAGCAATTTTAGGGAAGAGTTTGAATTTAATTTTTCCCGCCGTGGTATCCATCTCGATGACAGTTTCGTCTGCTTTGATTTCATCATCTAATTGGGGTAGCTCTAAAGCATTGAGATCCACTGATGAACTCGTGGTTGTTTCGGTTTTTTTAGCGGAGCTTGTATCGCTACTAGCGGTGTTGTTACTGCCACAAGCTGTCAAGAACAAAGCCGCTCCCAAAGTGATAAAGCCGGTCATTAATCGTTTTTGTTTCATGTTTGCATTCCTTTCTATGATGGATGGGCCCTTTGCATCTTGTTTCGTGTATCTTTGTAAAAGTGCCATCCCAAACTACTTGCGTTAATAGAATAACAAAAAAAAGCACAGGTTACCATAGGCGGATGTGAAGTTTTTGTAAACCTTTTCTAACTTTCAAGAGAAAGGTGTAGACCAATTATCCCAGGGAGTGTTATACTTGTTTTGTAATCAAAAATAGCGATTCCAGTTGCGAAGATGGGCCGTTTAACAGGTGTGTTCGCCAAAAATTTTCATGTGCGGGCCAGGAACTGAGACGCATCGGTAGCCAGGAATCCATTCTTAGGAGGCTCAATGATGGGAAAATTAGGTATTTCAATTTATCCAGAACGTTCAACATTTGAAAAGGACAAAGCTTACTTGGATCTAGCTCATAAATATGGCTTCAAACGAGTGTTTACGAGCTTGTTGCAAATCCAAGGAGACAAAGAACAAGTTTTGGCTGACTTCAAAAAAGTGGTGGATTACGCCAACTCGTTAGAAATGGAAGTTATGGTGGATATCAACCCTGGCTTGTTTGAACAACTAGAAATTTCCTATGATGATTTGTCCTTCTTCCACGAGATGGGGGCTTATGGGGTCCGTTTGGATATCGGCTTTACCGGTGCTGAAGAAGCTCGGATGACTCGCAATCCATATGGCATCAAGATTGAAATCAACATGTCCACTGGTACGAGTTACGTGGACAATATTATGAGTTACTCTCCAAATACAGCCAACTTGTTAGGCTCACATAATTTTTATCCTCATCGCTATTCAGGGTTAAGTTATGAACATTTTGTTTATTGTTCCCAACAATTTCGGAAATACAATTTGAACACGATGGCTTTTGTCAATTCTCATGATGCAACGTTTGGTCCTTGGCCGACGCAAGATGGGCTTTGCTCTTTGGAAGATCATCGTGATTTAGAGTTGGCAACCCAAGTCAAACACTTGTTACTGACGGGTTTGATTGATGATATTTCCATCGCCAATGCCTATGCTTCGGAGGCGGAAATGGCTGCTATGGCTGAAGCCTTCCAGGCGGAATACCCAACTTTGAAAGTTGTCGTGGAAGAAGATATCACAGAAGACGAACGCATCTGTCTTTTTGATAATTTACACAGCTATCGTGGCGACCGTTCCGACTATATCTTACGTTCGACGATGACCCGGGTGTATTACAAAGACAAACCGTTTCCAGCTCATAACACTCGAGACATGACCCGCGGGGATGTTTTGATCGACAATGTCGGTTACGGGCAATACAAAGGGGAAACCCAAATCGCCTTAAAAGAAATGAAAAATGACGGTCGGGTCAACGTGGTTGGACGCATTTCAGAAGATGAACTGTTCTTGTTAGGCTTCTTAAGACCATGGTCTAGCTTTAAACTCAAAGAAAGCAAATAAGTCGTAGAAAAAGCGGTCCTCAGGTAGGGCCGTTTTTTGTTTGCCCAGCATGGGCAAACTCTTAAGGGTTAAAGTCCCTAACGTGTCCCAGTAACGGAAAACGTATAG
>NZ_JBMRGR010000010.1:0-125176 GCF_049384045.1 Enterococcus diestrammenae | reverse complement strand
TTACTTAATTAAATAGTGTGGTGGCGATAGCAAGAAGGATACACCTGTAACCATGTCGAACACAGAAGTTAAGCTTCATAGCGCCGATTGTAGTGCCGGGTTTCTCGGTGTGAGAGTAGGACGTCGCCACGCAATGAAAAACCGTTATGATGAAAGTCAGAGCGGTTTTTTTGTTGTTTAACTTTTTGAAAAAATTACGTGTGGAATGGCTTATCATAGCGTTATATCAATGATTAATGATAGAATAAGAGAGATAGGTAGAGGAGGTAAAACTATGACAGACGAGGCAAATCAAAATCAGTTTCACAGTGTAGCCCAATCATCTGAGAGCACCTTTGCAGATATCAAAAAAGTTGCTTCAGATAATATTGGTCAAATGCTCCAAGATCTTCAAGCGTTTGAAATTGCTATCAAATTTGAAAAAATTCCGGAAATCTACCGGATCTACAATGGACGACTCCATGATGAACTGGATCGAACATCAAATCAAAACCATGAGATTGATCGCTTACTGGCCCAAAAACTCCATGATAGCTTTATGGCGAAGTTCCCTTTTATGGTTCATGCAGAGAAGGTTTCAGAAACGATGAATTACTATAAGCTAAGTGAGTACTATCACCAACGCCCAGTGATTGGCTTGGATTCAAGTATTCCAGAAATATTTGTAATCCCGGAAATAGATGGAGAATGGCAACGTTTCATGCGAGATTCAGAGGGGAATCTTCCAGATGAAGAGATTATCACCGTTGAAAATCAAATGAATGAGTTAGATGCCAAAAATATCTCAGCCAAAACAGAAATAGCTAAAATTGATGAGGAATTACGAGAACTGAAAAATAAGGAAGCAGCTATTGAAAATACGAAAGGCTTCTTTAATCGTAGCAAAGTGGATGAAGAGTTAGAACCCATATTGCGGCGGCGGGAGGAGTTAGAGACCAAACGAGAAGAATGGTTGCCTTATTTGGATAACAAGGACTTCACCAAAAATAGTAAACTCCAGATTCAGCAACAAATCAAGCAATTGCGCCTTAAACGGGCAATCGTTGAAAAAGAATCTCGGCTTTTACAAAAATATTTTGGTGGTCCAGAAGCCATGTCAGAGCAGCTAACATCATTCTTGGCAGAATATCTAACGCCATCTGAGGAGGTGCCGACAAATGACTGATAACCAATTGAAACCAACCGATGAAAAATCAAATGAAAAAAGTTTGTCTCCAATTAGCAACGAAGAGGTGATAACTGAAAGTCCTACAATTGAAGAAACTGAGCAGCAATTGGTGGATGACGTGGAAGTCGCAGTCGCAGATGAAAAGGAAGAAAAAATCACCGATCAGGTCCCTGAAACAATTACTACTGAAATTCCTCGAACCACTGAGGCAGAAAGTTATTATCAAAATAAAATGGCCGACCGAGATGAAACCCAACGCTTAATTGAAATCTCTGAGCGAGAATTAGCGGATTTAAAACTGCGAAAGGCGTTAATGGAATCCGATTTTGAAAATTTACTGAAGGAATACCAGCGCCTGATTATTCCGCAAGTTGATATTTCTGTAATTTCTAAAAAAACTTTGTTGGAATACTTTAGTTATGAATTGTTGCAACCACTCCATAGCGTCGGGTTACAACAAACCAATAGTTATGATATTTGGCAGTCGAAGCATTTCTTGATCAAGTATAGTTTAGATAACAATGAAAATTTGATGTTAAGTTTTAAAATGAATCCTATCGATCCGCGATTCACCACCGATTTCATGCATTTGATGACGGTGAAACCAGAAGCCATGGTGGTGACTGTCGAAGATGACCAAGTGTTGGAATTGATTCGCTTATGGTATGTTGAACGGGTGTTCTCTTTAAATCAGCTATCGTTAATCAATTTTGATTTAAACCAACTGTTGGCACATGTGCGTGAGTTGGGCTTTACGGTGGAACCAAGTCTGCTGGACAATGCACAACCTCTGCAAGTCCCATTAGAAAGTACATTTTCTCTTGATGGAGCTGTATTAGACGATATTTTCATTACAACCATGGAAAATCCGGATTATGATTTTGAACAACAAACAGAGGGACGATACCGGGTATTGTTAGATCAAGGGCAAATCATTACTATTTCTGATGGACAGGCTCACCAGACCAACCTCTTTATTGATTCAAATAATCGTCGCCGGTCGCTGTTGGATTTCTTTACTACGTATCCATTTCTGGTGCCACTGATGGTACGACAAAACTAGCTGATGCTTTGAAAGTCTCACGTTTTTGTGGGGCTTTTTTTGTCTGATTTTGTGAGTTTAAGATTAACTGGGGGTAGCTACCTAATTTGCTAACCATCTCTGCATAAATATCACCATCTCCGCCAAAAGTATGAGGTATTTTGTTGAGTTATCTGGCATAATAAAGTCACACTAGAAGTTATTTTAGCTGGGAGAAATTGAAAAAAATCAGAGAAATGAGTGAGTGGGATGGTTTTAGATTTTATTGTACTAACGTTATTATTTGGTATCGGTATTTTGTTGGTAAACATCAGTACCTTAGTCTTTCAAAAAGGGACTCAGTTAAAAAGAATTATCATTTTAACCGTGGTTGAACTGTTATTACTTGGAGGATTTTTGTATGTCGCTTTGCCTAGCAAAAACTTAAGCTCCTTGTTATGGTATAACTTGTGGGGAGCTTTTATAGCGGTCTTAGTAATGCTTGCGGTACTCGCTTTGAGTACCGCAGGTAAAAAGATGAAGCGAGTATTCACTAGCCGGGGTAACCAGACAGCTGGTTTTACTTTAGACCAACAACTGAAAATGGGGCCTTTGGGTAAAGTCTTTGGGGTGATTATTGCCTTGATGGTGGTGTTATTCATAGCAGCAAAAGTGACCGGGATTACTGCGATTGATGAGGTCTACTCTTCCATTCCAGCGAAAACGGAAGCGAAAGCCGAAGTCCTGACATCCACGAAAGAAACACCGATTGCCATCGCACCGGATATGGCTAAACGAAAGATGTTACAAAAATTTTCAGTAATTCCCAATTCCAACATGTTTACCCTAGATGGCATTACCGCCCAAACGATTAATGGGGAATATGTCTATGTGGCTACGCTAGAATTCAATGGCTTTTTCAAATGGTTAAAACTAGGCGAAATTCCTGGGTATTTTAAGATAAGCGCGACGGATATCAATGCTCAGCCAGAGTTCATTAAAGAACCTCTGATTTATACACCTTCTGCATTCTTTGGTAAAGATGCGGCTCGTAAAATATACGCTGCTTTTCCCGGATATGCAGCTTATGGCAAAATCAATCTGGAAATTGACGAAGCGGGGATCCCTCATTACGTACAGACTCTGTACAAAGAATATGGTATCAGCGGGATGATGCACTACGATCAGTTTAAGACCGCTGTGCTCAATGCCCAAACAGGTAAGGTGCAGCTATACGATAGCCCCAAAGCCCCTGATTTTGTCGACGCACCCATTACTTCGGCTGCAGCCAACAGTATGAATGAGTTTTATGGACGCTATGGTCAAGGTTGGTGGAACCAATTTGTTTTTGGTGCCAAAAAAGATGTCAAAATTCCCACAAATAATGGGATTTATGCGGCGGGTCAAATCACGCCGATGTTGAGTAAGGAAGGGCAACTGACCTACTTTACTGATTTTACTAGTGGAGATGATGATCAAGATTCTGCTTTAGGGTATTCATTAATCGATGCTCGAACTGGCAAATTGACTTATTATCGTGATCTGGAAGTTGGGATTATGGATAGTGATGGAGCGATTTCGATTGCTTCTAAGATTTACCCGGAGAAAAAATGGCAGGCGGAAATGCCCGTATTGTATAATATTGACGGCGTGCCGACTTGGATTGTTTCATTGATGGATAGCAAGGGCATCTTCAAAAAATATGTCTACATCAACGCTGTGGATAATGATATCGTAGTCGATGCTGAGAATGCCCAAAATGCGTTGGATGCTTATCGCATTGAGTTGACAACAAAAGGGGCCAACAACAGTAGCAGTAACGCTAGTGAAATTGCCGAAAAGACGGGAGAAGTCACCCGTGTGGTGGTTTTAGCGAATGGGAGCAATACGGTCGTCTCTTTCTTATTGAAAGGAGAAACGACAGTCTATAGTGTCAATGCCAACAACAGCCCGTTTGCCATCTTCATCAAGGAAGGTGATCAAGTGACCTTTAAAGCCAATGTTGCCGCTGATCAGACTGCCGCAAGTATTCAAGATTTGGAAATTGCTGGCCTGAGTGGGACAACCGCTACCACTACAAAATAATGATTGAAAGACAAACACTTACCAAGGATAAATATCTTGGTGAGTGTTTTTTGTTGACTAAGGGATTGTAAAATGTCTAGCTCTTCTATCTTTATAAATGTCTAAAACTCAAGAAAACAAGAGGTTTATTTTTGCGGGAAAAGAAAACCTTCGTTATAATGGAAAGCGTGCAAAAAACAGGGGATAGGCAAGGTTGGTTTTTACCTTGTTATCTTAAAAAGGATGGACGAGATGAAGAAGAAACAAACGGGAATCGCCAGTGGCTTAGTCATTGTCTTATTGGTTGGATGGCAGCTGTTTTTCGGGGAGGGCTTTAATAAGTCGAAAAATGACAATAGCCAAGAACCTTCCCAAGAACAGGTGATAAAAAATGAGCAAACAGACAATGGTCAGAGTAATCAACAAACTGGCAAAATCCCTAGCTTTACCAGTTTGGCAAATGCAAAGAGCAACTATGAATTGAAAGATGTGGATTTAAATAATCCCCCTCGGTTTGCTAAAATTGCCGTTGCTAATATCCGTTCTGTGGATGGCGATACTTTTGTCATTTATTCTGGCAGCTCCGAAATCCGTTTGCGGATGCTGATGGTGGATACTCCTGAAAGTGTCAAAAAAGGGATGCCTGTGCAACCATTTGGCAAAGATGCAAGTAATTATACTAAAAACGCACTGAAAAAAGGCAACGTCAGCATTGCTTTTGATAAAGGGGAAGTGAAAGACCAGTACGATCGTTATTTAGCCTATGTTTTTGTTGGTAGGGATTCGTTGCAAGGGTTGCTTTTGGAAAAAGGTCTAGGGGTGGTGCGTTATATCAATGCTGGCGGGGATACTTATCAAAAGGATTTTTTAAACTTTCAAGATAAAGCCAAGTCGGTATCAGCGGGGGCCTGGAGTAAAAATGACTACATCAAAAAGACGAATCGGTATTACTACTTTGATTATGATAGCAAGTGATTGGGAGAAAGAATGTCAGTTCTAAATAGATGCTCTTACATTATAAAACTTTCAGCTTTTGGCTAATCAAATAGTAATTACAAAAGAAGGTGGCCTTGCGTTCAACAAGGGCACCTTCTTTGTTTTGTAGACTAAGTTATTATAAAAATTTCACATGAAGGTGGAGCTAACTCACGATAAAGAACATCACGTGGCGGTTCCGCCTTAATTCTTTCGAGCTGAACAAAATCCCTCAGCCTTTCTTAGAAACTACTCTTCACTCAAAATGATTTTTGCAGCTTGTTCCAGGAATTCTTCTTCACTGAGAATATGGTCAGCATTTTGATCATTGGCTAGTTTCAAGTTTTTTTGACCATCGCTAAAACGGTAAGTATCTTCTTTGGTGAAGAATAGATAGTAATCTTTTTCTCCTTCCACATACAGAACTTCTTTGTAATCAGGATATTCCACACTAATATCCATAACGGTTATTCCGGAAATCTTTGCTGTTAGATAGTCTTCTGCTTGTTTTAAAGTCAGTGCCATCTGTATCGCCCCTTTTCATTTTTTATTTTACCACCATTTATAAAAAGGAGTATATAAAACGCATTATTATAACGAATACTAGCCTTTTGTCGATGGGGCGCGAATAAATTAAGAAAATCTAAACCTTATTGCTTTGACTTGTTTGGATTTTAGTCTATAATGATTCTAAATTGAGTCGGTGGAAAAATAGGCTGATTCAACATTTTAGACTTTATCATTTTCAATTAGAAAATGGATAATTATATTTATGGAGGGATTTTGTTATGTCATTAATCGGAAAACAAGTTGAGGAGTTCACTGCGCAAGCGTACCATAACAACGAATTTGTTGAAGTGAGCGACAAAAACTTTATCGGAAAATGGAGCGTTCTTTGCTTCTACCCAGCAGACTTTACTTTTGTATGTCCAACAGAATTGGAAGACTTGCAAGAACAATACCAAACATTGCAAGACTTAGGTGTTGAAGTGTACTCTTGTTCTACAGATACACATTTCACTCACAAAGCTTGGCATGAAACATCAGAAGCTATCGGCAAAATCAAATATTATATGATTGGCGACCCCTCTCATCAAATCGCACGCTTTTTCGATGTATTAGATGAAGAAGCAGGGGCAGCACAACGGGGGACCTTCATTATTGATCCAGATGGTATCGTTCAAGCTATGGAAATCAATGCAGACGGTATCGGTCGTGACGCAAGTGTCTTGATTGATAAAATCCGCGCTGGCCAATACGTTCGGAGCCATCCAGGGGAAGTATGTCCTGCAAAATGGAAAGAAAGTGGCGAAACTTTGAAACCAAGCTTTGACTTAGTTGGTAAGATTTAAGTTTTGTAACGTATATTAGACCGTCAGCCGATTACGGAGGCGGTCTTTTTTAAACTACTAGCTTGGGACTTAAGGAAATAGCGATCGCTAATTCGTTGGCCTAAGCTGGGAAGAATGCTGAAGGGGGAACTGAAGTTGTTTGATACTGAAACGAAAGCGCAATTAGCCCAATATTTGGAACTGCTAGAAAAGCCAGTTGTTTTTAAAGCTAGTCTTGATGAAAGCGAAAATTCTAAAAAAGTCGCAACCTTTTTAGAAGAGGTGGCTGCCATGTCACCGAAAATTTCCATTGTAAAAAGTGAAGGGAAACGGACACCTAGTTTTACCATTGATCCTTCAGAAGGGACTAGTGGTATTATTTTTGCCGGATTACCTATGGGACATGAGTTTACTTCCTTTATTTTGGCGTTGTTGCAAGTAGGTGGCCGGGCACCGAAAGTTGATCCTGAAACGATTGCCCGCATCAAAGAAGTCAAGGGGCCATTTGCTTTTGAAACTTTTGTAAGTTTGACTTGCCATAACTGTCCCGACGTCGTTCAAGCATTAAATATCATGGCTTTGGTAAATCCTGATATTTCCCACACGATGATTGAAGGGGGTGCCTTCCAAGCTGAAGTGGATGAACGCAAAATCATGGCGGTACCAACTGTCTTTTTAAATGGTGAAGAATTTTCTAGCGGCCGAGCAACCTTGGAGGAACTTTTAGCAAAAATTGCCGGTCCTGAAAAGGCAGAGGATTTTCATGATAAGGATCCCTTTGATGTTTTGGTTATCGGTGGTGGTCCGGCTGGTGCCAGCGCCGCCATCTATGCTGCCCGTAAAGGTATTCGTACCGGAATGGTGGTAGATACTTTTGGTGGTCAAGTGTTGGAAACGCTGGGTATCGAAAACATTATTGGCACACCTTATACAGAGGGCCCACAATTTATGCGCCAAGTGGAAGAACATGTGAGTCAGTACCCGGTGGATATCATGAAGGGACAGCGGGCTGCTGCTATTGCTAAAAATGATTTTGTTGAAGTGACACTGGCTAATGGTGCTTTGCTAAAAAGTCGCACTGCGATTATAGCAACCGGTGCTCGTTGGCGGAGTATCAATGTGCCTGGAGAAACTGAGTTTAAAAATAAAGGGGTTGCTTATTGTCCGCATTGCGATGGACCATTGTTTGCTGGTAAAGAAGTAGCAGTTATCGGTGGCGGTAACTCGGGGATTGAAGCAGCCTTGGATTTGGCGGGGATGGCGGCTCATGTCTATGTGATCGAGTTCTTGCCAGAATTAAAAGCTGACCAAGTGTTGCAGGATCGTCTGAAAGAAAAGGCAAATGTCACCGTCATTACCAATGCGGCAACCCAAGAAATTGCTGGTGGGGACACCGTTGAAGCTATTCGCTACCAAGACCGGGGGACGGGAGAAGAAACCACTATTCCGGTGGCAGGGGTCTTTATCCTAATCGGGTTGGTGCCAAATACGGAATTCTTGCAAACGACGATTGAGATGAATCCTCGTGGTGAAATCTTAGTGGACAAACATGGGGCAACCTCCTTAAATGGGGTCTATGCCGCTGGGGATTGTACCGATAGTGCCTACAAGCAAATTATCATCTCGATGGGTTCTGGTGCTACAGCTGCACTGGGAGCCTTTGATCAACTAATTCGCGAAGGTAAGTAATTGCCTACCGCAAAAAATACAGTTAAATAAAGTTTTCATTGTAAAAAAAATCTGGTTACTGAATTTGAACAGTAATCAGATTTTTTATTTCATAAGTTTGATAAGTAATCTCTCACTAAGAAAAGGCTTTCTGAGATTTTTTTGAGAAAATGTTCGGAATCGCTAGCCAAGGGAAACATCTTTTGCTATCATTGATTTACAAAGTTTTTTAATAGTATATCAATAACGGTTGAGTGTAAGGCTTCAAGGATCATGTTCTTCAAGGGGTGAGAAGAACGTATTTGGAGTGCTTTTGATTCTTAAAACGTACTTCATTGGATGGAGTACGTCTTTTTTTTAGACTAAAAGCTGACATAGACCGTTGAGGTGAGGAGGGATAAGATTGAAAGAAGCGTTGGAGAAAATCGCTCAAGCGGAGGCCGAAAATGAACAAGCCCAAGTGGAACTTGAACTGGCATTGAGCCGTTTTCGAGAGCAAAAAGAACAAGCATTGACTCAATTTACAGAAGAACTCAAAGCTGAACGTACTCAAGCTTTTGCTGAAAAAGAAACGATTTTAGCGGCTGAGTTAAAAGCTGAAAAAGAGCAACTGGTGGAAGAAGCTAAAAAAGATTTAGTTGATTATCAAGTTCGTTACGAAAAACGCCACACCGAAATCGTAACCGAAATTATTGAGAGGGTGAAGGGCACATATGGCAGTTAAAAAAATGAAAAAACTGTCCCTCATCTGTCAAAAGCAAGACCAAGATGCGATTTTGCGTTTGCTTCAAGGTCTTCAGCAAGTGGAAGTGGAAGATGTCTACGAAGAAGAAGCCAACGCCCCATGGCTAACCGCTTATTTTGGAGAGAGCGCGCCCAACAAGACGGATGAAGTACGCTTGGAGAATCTGATTCGCCATGTGGAAGAAAGTATTCACTTTGTTAAAGATCATGGTTCAGCTAAAGAAAAAGTAACTGAACTAAAGCGGGACAATGTCTTACTGGGAGATTTTGAACAAACGTTTCATGAAGCTCAACTAGCAGATGAGTTGGCACAAATTGATGAATTAAAAGAGCGTTGGGAGCAAAATTTAGCTTTAACCCGTCAATACCAAGAGCAAGAAGATTGGGGGACTGATTGGCAAAATTTAGATATTACCAAGGAGTATGGGCAGCTGCATACGACGGGATATTTATTGGGAACTTTGCCGTCAGAACAATGGGAGAACTTCACAGAAAAAATCCAAGAAACCCCCACCATTTATTTGGAGTTTATTGCCAATAAAACCAAAGAAATTGCTTTTGCGCTAGTTTTTTTGCAAAACCAAGCAGAAATTGTTCAGCAAGTGATGCAAGACTTTGGTGCAAGAGTAGAAACGCCACCTTATGAGGGGGAGCCCCGAGAGATTTTACAGGAAGCCAAGGAACAATTGACACACTTAGCCCAAGAGCGCAAAGAATTGGCCAAAGGTATCGGTGCCAAAAAAGCCGCGGTTGCTCAATTGCAACAAGCTGAGGAAATTCTTTTGACACGCTTGCAACGAGAAGCTGCGAAGGCCGGGATTGTTGAATCGCAGTATTTAGCAGTGATTCGTGGCTGGATAGCTCAAGAAGACATTCCAACATTGCAAAAACGTATCAAACAAACCTTTGCTGATGAACGAATTTTTCTTTCTTTTGAAGATCCGACTGCAGATGAGATTGCCGAAAATAAAGCACCAACGAAGCTTAAAAACGGCAAAATTGTCGAACCTTTTGAGATGTTGACAGAAATGTATAGTATCCCAAAATACGATGAAATTGATCCGACACCTTGGATGATGCCTTTCTACCTCGTCTTCTTTGGAATGATGGTAGCAGATTTGGGTTATGGGGTGTTAATGTTGGTAGTTACGACGATTGCTTTAAAAGCGTTGGTTTTACCAAAAGGGACACAACGTTTTATGAAGTTATTCCAATATTTATCTCTTTCAACAATTGCTTGGGGACTGATTTATGGAAGTTGCTTCGGGGTGGAAATGCCTGTTGCTCTCCTAAGTCCTTCTAAGGATTTCATGGCGATCTTTGCTTTATCCATGATTTTCGGGGGCATCCAAATCTTTACTGGCCTATTTTTAGCCGGTAAAGAAAATGTGAAGAAGAAAGACTATGTAGCTGCAGTTAATCAAGGCTTTTCTTGGCAAGGAATCCTGGCTGGGATTTTAATCGCGGCTGCCGGGGCGTTAGTTTTAAAATCCAACGCCGTTACGATGTTGGGGGCAATTTTAGCCATTGTCTGTGGGATATTGGTTTTGGTTACGTCCACAATATCAGCAAAATCCAAAGTTGGTGGTTTCTTTATGGGGCTGTATGACTTATATGGGATTACTAGTTATATCGGGGATTTTGTTAGTTACAGTCGTCTGATGGCGCTAGGAATTTCTGGTGGGAGTATCGCTGCTGCCTTTAATATGTTAGTAGGCTACATGCCACCAGCAGCTCGCTTTACAGCAGGGATTGTTCTGATTGTTATCTTGCAAGGACTAAATATTTTCTTATCTTTACTGAGTGCCTATGTCCATGCAGCACGGTTACAGTATGTTGAGTTTTTTGGCAAGTTTTACACTGGTGGTGGACGGGCGTTCAAGCCTTTGAAACCGGCAGAAAAATATATGAATTTTATGGATGAAAATGGAGGAAATGATAAATGACTAAGTTTTTAATCGAAAATGGTGGAATGTTTTTTGCAATTTGCGGGATGGCCGTTGCCACGATCTTCTCCGGGATTGGGTCTTCAAAAGGGGTTGGGATGACCGGGGAAGCTGCGGCAGCCCTAACGACTAGCCAACCAGAGAAATTTGGACAAGCCTTGATTTTACAGTTGTTACCCGGAACTCAAGGATTGTACGGTTTTGTTATCGCCTTTATGATCTATGGTTCATTATCTGGGGATATGACCGCTATCAAAGGGTTGGAATATTTGATGGCAGCGACACCGGTTGCTTTCACTGGTTTGTTCTCAGGGATGGCACAAGGACGGGTAGCTTCAGCTGGTATCCAAATTTTGGCTAAAAAACCAGAACACTTCTTTAAAGGGGTAATGTATTCCGTCATGGTAGAAATGTATGCCATCTTGGGCTTTGTTATCAGCTTCTTGTTGTTAGGCCAAATCTAATTTGCCACAACTACCCACCGACTGCTAGAAGAGATAGATGCTAGCAGTACGAAAGGAAATAGGAGGAAGCCTGATGGATGCGATCCACAAGATAATAGAAGAAATAAACAACCAAGCCAAAGACAATCGTGATCGCTTTGAAGCAGAAGAAATTGCTGCAATCGATAGCTGGTTTTTGGCAGAAGAACAAGCAGCTACTAAAACACATCGTCAGCAACAAGACAAGCAGTTAAAAGATTTACAACAAAAATACAAACAGCTTCGTTCCCGTCAGCAGATGGATGTGCGTCAAGAGTCTTTAGTGGAAAAACAACGATATTTAGATCGCTTATTTGAAGAAGCCTATACCAAAATGGCGACCTGGGACAAAGAGGAAATTCAAGGTTTTGCTGAGGTAAACCTGAAACGATTGCCAATTGCTGAACTGGGGGTATTGCTTCCAAGTGGCCCAAATGCAACGATGGCTTTGGATGCTTCCTTTGTCGCTGAAGTACAAAAGGAACTTGCTTACCAACTGACACTAGGCGAGCCCTTAACCGCTGGTGGTGAAGGCTTTGTAGTCGATGTCGCTGGCGTGCAGTATAACTTTTTATATCGTGATCTCCTAAATGAACAACGTAGTCTCACGGGAAATGAAATGTCACAAAAACTATTTGGATAAAAGGAGAGGATTACGCATATGGCGAAACAACTGTACCATCAATTGAATCCTCTGATCCGTTTAAAAGAAACTGAACTACTGACACCTGAAGTCTTTCAACAACTAATTGATGCAGAAGACTTTAAAAAGATTGTTTCGATTTTGACATCAACTGTTTATAACCAATATTTGACAGATGACTTTCAACAAAACTTTGAAAAGTCTTTAAACCAAGAACTCCTTACCACTTTTGAGGAACTGGGAAAGGCAGCACCTGATGATAATCTTGTTTGGATTTACACCATGCGCTATACGTTCCACAATCTCAAAGTTTTGACGAAAGCTTACTATGTGTCGGAAAACTATGACCATTTATATTTACCAGATGGTTTGTATTCCATGGAGGAACTAAAACACGCGGTGGAAACTGGTAAATCAGCAACGTTGCCAGCAGGAGTGTTGAAGAGTATTCAAGAAGTCAAAGAAGGAATGGAAGAATCTCGGATTTTACAGGGAATCGATGTCATCTATGATCGCAGTTTCTTGACGGAACAACGACGGCTGGGGGAGGCCTTGGGTTATCCGGAATTATTGGAAGAAATCATTGCCTTCATTGATTTAACGAACTTTGTAACAGCATTACGTTGTCTGGAACAACAGCGGAGTCAAGCCTTTATGTCTACGGTACTCTCCAGTTCAGGCAGTATCGAAAAAGAAGTCTTGATGGGCTTTGCTGAAAAGGATCCGCAACAATTCGTGTCCTTTATTCGCAACAGTAGTTATGGCGACTTGTTGGCACCAGCTTTTGAATCAGAAGAAATTGACTATGCAAAACTTGATTTAATTAAAGATAATTACTTGACTCAGATGTTTGAATCAGCTCAGACCACGGCTTTTGGCCCGTTACCGTTGTTAGCTTTTTTGAACGCCAAAGATATTGAAATCAAAAATTTGCGACTGATCTTGGTGGGAAAACGCGCTGGCTTTACGAAAAGTCAGCTACAAGAAAGGATGCGGATGACCTATGGCGTATAAGATTGGTGTAATCGGTGACAAAGAGTCAGTGCTACCCTTTAAACTCTTTGGCTTTACAGTGCTTTTTGCAGATAACAAAGAACAAGCCAAAAGCGCCTTAAAGCAACTGGCTACCGAAGACTATGGTGTGATTTATATTACCGAGACTTGTGCAGCCAAGATCAAAAACGAAATAGAGAGCTTTCAAACCCAGACCCAGCCAACGATTGTCTTAATTCCTAACCACGATGGCAGTCTAGGCATTGGGTTGGAAGCAATCCAACAAAATGTGGAAAAAGCAGTGGGTCAAAATATTTTGTAAGTTACCATTTGGATATGCGAATTACCAAATGAGGAAGGCAAGCAGTTTGGCCTCCCAAATACACTTAATTAAGGAGCTGAAAACGTGGAAATCGGAAATATCATCAAAGTTTCAGGTCCATTAGTCATGGCTGAAAACATGGGACACGCCAGTATCCAAGACATGTGTTATGTCGGGGATTTGGGTGTTATTGGCGAAATTATTGAAATGCGGGGGGATGTTGCCTCCATTCAAGTATACGAAGAAACTACCGGAATCGGACCGGGAGAGCCCGTTCGTTCCACTGGAGAAGCACTTTCCGTTGAGTTGGCTCCAGGGATTGTCTCCCAGATGTTTGATGGCATCCAACGGCCATTAGATCAATTTATCCTGCAAACGAAAAGTAACTTCTTGGGCAGAGGGGTGCAGTTGCCTGCTTTGGATCACGAGAAAAAATGGTCATTTGAGGCTGTCGCAAAGCCAGGAGCTGAGGTTACTACCGGTGATATCATCGGGCTCGTACAAGAAACAGAAGTCATTGAACACAAGATTTTAGTTCCTTATGGCGTGAGTGGTCAGTTGAAAACTATCACTTCTGGTGAGTTTAACATTGATGAAGTAGTTTACACAGTGACTACAGCAGACGGGGATAAGGACTTTACCATGCTGCAAAAATGGCCAGTTCGACGTCCACGACCTGTTAAAGAAAAATTAAATCCCGATGCTCCCATGATTACAGGACAACGGGTAATCGATACCTTCTTTCCTGTAACCAAAGGGGGAGCGGCTGCTGTTCCTGGTCCTTTTGGTGCTGGGAAGACTGTCGTACAGCATCAGATTGCCAAATGGGCAGACGTAGACTTGGTAGTTTATGTCGGCTGTGGTGAACGTGGTAACGAGATGACCGACGTAATGAATGAATTTCCTGAGTTGATTGATCCTAATACCGGCAAATCCTTGATGGAACGGACGATTTTGATTGCAAACACGTCTAATATGCCTGTAGCTGCTCGGGAAGCTTCTATCTACACTGGGATTACCATTGCTGAATATTTCCGAGATATGGGCTATTCCGTGGCAATCATGGCGGATTCCACCTCTCGTTGGGCAGAAGCCTTACGGGAAATGTCTGGGCGCTTAGAAGAAATGCCTGGGGATGAAGGGTATCCAGCTTATCTCGGTTCGCGGTTAGCTGAGTATTATGAACGAGCAGGAAAAGTGATTACTTTGGGTCATGAAGGCCGGGGCGGAAGCATTACAGCCATTTCTGCGGTATCCCCATCTGGTGGCGATATGTCAGAACCGGTTACTCAAAATACCCAACGAGTCGTCAAAGTCTTCTGGGGCTTGGATTCCACTTTGGCGCAACAACGGCATTTTCCATCGATTGACTGGTTGCAGTCGTATTCCCTATATGCCACCGAGGTCGGGCAATACATGGATCAGCAAATGCAAGTCGATTGGTCAGATTTAGTGACAGAAGGCATGCGGATGTTGCAAAAAGAATCGGAATTGCAAGAAATTGTGCGTTTAGTTGGGATTGATTCCCTGTCAGAAAAAGACCAGTTGCTTTTGGAAGTAACCAAGTCGATTCGGGAAGATTACCTCCAACAAAATGCCTTTGATGATGTGGATACCTTTACTTCTCGGGAAAAACAATTTGCCATGTTGCAAAATATTATAACCTTTGGCACAGAAGCAACACGGGCCTTAGAGTTAGGATCATATTTACGGGAAATTATGACGGGAACGGTGGGCTTGCGAGATAAAATTGCGCGGATGAAGTACGTTCCGGAAGAAGAATTACCATCAATCAAGGCTTTGGAACAAGAAATTAAGAGTACTATCAAAACTATTATCCAAAAAGGGGGCATGACCAATGATTAAAGAATACAAAACAATCAGCGAAGTCGTGGGCCCTTTGATGGCCGTAGACAAAGTTTCCGGTGTCAAGTATGAAGAATTGATTGAAGTGCGCTTGCAAAATGGCGAGTTGCGCAAAGGTCAAGTATTGGAAATCCAAGAAGATAAAGCCTTAGTGCAAATCTTTGAAGGGACTGCAGGGATTAACTTGCGGGATTCGGCGGTTCGGTTCTTGGGGCATCCCCTGGAATTAGGCGTTTCAGAAGACATGATTGGTCGGGTGTTTGACGGTTTAGGACGACCGAAAGACAACGGACCAGAAATCTTGCCTGAAAAAATGTTGGACATCAATGGGGAAGTTATTAATCCTATGGCGCGGGATTATCCCGATGAGTTTATTCAAACCGGGATTAGTTCCATTGATCACCTAAATACCTTAGTGCGGGGTCAGAAGTTGCCGGTATTTTCAGGCTCTGGATTGCCCCACAAAGAATTGGCGGCCCAGATTGCTCGGCAAGCGACAGTGTTAAATACGGAAGACGACTTTGCGGTGGTTTTTGCTGGTATCGGGATTACCTTTGAAGAAGCGGAATACTTCATGGAAGATTTCCGTAAAACCGGGGCTATCGACCGGTCTGTAGTCTTTATGAACTTGGCTAATGACCCGGCGATTGAGCGGATTGCCACTCCTAAAATGGCTTTGACCGCAGCAGAGTATTTGGCTTACGAAAAAGGGATGCACGTTTTAGTGATCATGACGGATATGACCAATTATTGTGAAGCTTTACGGGAAATTTCGGCAGCTCGCCGTGAAGTCCCAGGACGTCGAGGCTATCCAGGATATCTTTACACCAACTTAGCTACTTTGTATGAACGTGCTGGACGGATCAAAGGCTTGAAGGGATCTGTGACTCAGATTCCAATCTTGACCATGCCAGAAGATAATAAGACGCACCCAATTCCCGATTTGACTGGTTATATTACTGAAGGGCAAATTATCTTGTCTCGGGAGTTATACAAGAGTGGGATTAAGCCACCGATTGATGTCTTGCCATCCTTGTCTCGGTTGAAAGACAAAGGGACTGGTGAAGGGAAAACCCGTAAAGATCATGCGGCGACCATGAACCAATTGTTTTCTGCTTACGCCCAAGGGAAGCAAGCTAAAGAGTTAGCCGTCGTCTTAGGGGATTCGGCGTTAAGTGATGTGGATAAGATCTATGCTCAGTTTGCTGAACGCTTTGAACAAGAGTACGTGGATCAAGGCTATGACACTAACCGAGACATCTTTGAAACCTTGGATCTAGGATGGCAACTTCTCGACATCTTACCCCGGACTGAGTTGAAACGGATTAAAGATGATATGATTGATAAGTATCTACCAGACAAAGAGGTGTAGGCCATGGCAAAATTAAATGTCAATCCTACCCGGATGGAACTGGCTCGTCTTCAAAAGCAGTTGAAAACCGCCAAGCGTGGTCATAAATTGCTTAAAGATAAACAAGATGAGCTGATGCGACAGTTTATTCTTTTGGTCAAACAAAACAATCAAATGCGCAAAGATGTGGAAGAAAAAATGACGCGGGCGATGCGAGCTTTTCGTTTAGCTAGTGCCACTTTGAACTCAGCTTTTATCGAGGAGCTTTTCATTTTGCCAGCAGCACACGTGGAGTTGGAGCTTGATAGTAAAAATATCATGAGTGTTGAAGTCCCCGTGATGAACTTTCATTATGATGAGTCCGTGGTAGAAACGCCAATTGAATATGGCTATTTAAATTCCAATGTGCCTTTGGATAATTCCATTGAACGTTTTGCTGATGTACTCCCACAGTTATTGGAGCTGACGGAAATCGAAAAGACCTGCCAGTTGATGGCAGGGGAAATCGAAAAGACACGGCGGCGAGTCAATGCCTTGGAGTACATGACCATTCCGGAATTGGAAGAAACGATTTATTATATCAAGATGAAACTCGAAGAAAACGAGCGCGCCGGCGTGACCCGGATGATTAAAGTTAAAAATATGAATCGCAGTTAGGTTTGAGTGGGGATCTGTCGCCAATCATTGATTTGGTGGTATGCCCCACTTTTACTTTGCAGCCACCAATCCTGGGCGATTGATTAACAGTCAAGAGTAGTGGGAAAGAGGAGGGCTCATAAAAAGTCTCTGAAGAAAGTGGGACCGGCTTTTTATTTTAAAAAGAACGTGTTTGAAGAGGTTCCATTGGGATTCTTCTTGCATCTTTTCTTAGGATTGATTATGATGAATAGCAAATGCCATTTATGAGGTGGAAAAATGAAAAAAAGATATAGTCGCTTTGATGTCAGTGTACCCCAGATGATTGTGATGGGGTTTGCTGGGTTGATTTTGGTAGGGGCATTGTTATTGATGTTACCCATTTCCAGCCAGTCTGGAGAGTGGACCCCTTTTATTGATGCCTTATTTACAACGACATCTGCCACTTGTGTTACCGGTTTAACGACTTTGAATACCGCAGAGCATTGGACTTTTTTCGGACAGGTGATCATTATCGGACTGATTGAAATAGGTGGACTGGGCTTCATGTCGATTCCGATTTTGTTTTACTTTATTTCACGGAAAAAGATTAGTCTGAGTACCCGCTTAGTGCTAAGGGATTCACTTAATATGGAATCCAGTGGGGAAGTTAGCTTGATGCGCTATATTTTCAAAACCGCTTTTCTAATCCAATTTCTCGGAGCTCTTTGCTTTGCGATTGATTTTGTGCCCCGTTATGGTTGGACCAAGGGTTTATGGTTTAGCTTATTTCACGCGATTTCTAGTTTTTGTAATGCCGGCTTTGATTTATTTGGTGATAGCATGGTTGGCTTCCAAAACAATCCTTGGGTTTTGTCAATCGTCATGGGGTTAATCATCGCCGGTGGTCTAGGGTTTTTAGTCTGGTATGATTTGATGGGCTTGCGAAAAAAACAACGGATGACCCTGCACTCAAAAATTGCCTTGATGATGACCGGTAGTTTGCTCCTTTTTGGTACCTTGGGATTTGTGGTGACTGAACACTTCGGCAATTCCCTAGTGGCAAGTGATAATGTTGTCAATCGCTTTTTTAATACACTGTTTATGGCAGTCACTCCCCGGACGGCAGGGTATTATTCCATTGATTATTTCCAAATGACTCATGCTGGTTTAATTTTGACCATCGTCTTGATGTTTATCGGTGGGACATCAGGGTCCACTGCGGGGGGATTAAAAACCACAACTTTTGGGGTCCTGCTCTTAAAAGTCCGCAGTATTTTCAAAGGCCAAAAACACGCGGTCTTTGGTGAACGGACAATCAGAGATGAAGCGGTCAATCGGGCCTTAACCTTGTTTTTCATAACGTTGTCTTTGTGTATTTTAGCCACGATGATTTTATCGGTGACTGAAACTATCCCGGATGTGGACCAGTTGGGCTTGGAATACATTGCCTTTGAAGTGATTTCCGCCTTTGGAACGGTAGGCTTGACGATGGGACTGACACCGGACTTGACCCTGGTTGGTAAAGTCATCATTATTTTGATGATGTTTATCGGTCGGGTCGGGATTATGACGGTTTTCTTCTCCATGCTAGGACGTTCTCGCCAAGACACGAACTTCAAATATCCTGAAGAAACTGTCATGATTGGATAATGCAACAGTTAGATCAACCTTCGTCCTGTTCGCCAGTGAGGCAGGCAGGAGGAAGGTTGTTTGCAGTTTTACTTTCAAGTCCATAATAATATTATGTAAACTTATAAGCTAAAATCAAAAACCGCCTAACTAAGTTAAGCGGCCGTGATGACCAAAGAGGTAGTATCGGTTTTTGCTAATAAGCCTTCAGCAGTCGCCAAATCATTTAGCCAACCGCGAATGGCGTCTTTGGGGATGATTAAAGGCATCCGATTGTGGATCGGTGCTACTAAGTCATTGGGTTCAGTGGTAAGAATGACGGACTCGACACGGTCGGCCACTAAACGATATAAACCAGCAACATAGAGGGGGCCCTCATCTGATGAAGTAAACAGATATTTTTGTTTATCTGCTCCCCATTCATAAAAACCAGTCATGGGAAAGAGGCAACGTTTATTCGCAAAGGAGGGAGCAAAGGTTGGTTTTTCCTGAACGGTTTCACTGCGAGCATTGATGATCAACTGCTTTGACTTGGGATGGGAAAAGCCCCAATGTGTGAAAGCCAGACGCATTTTTTGATCTTCCCCAGATCCAAGGGTAATCACCTGTTCAGAGGGAAAGACTTCCCCTTGTTTGGCTGGCCCCATCCCCAAGGCGATTTTGTAATACTCATCTAATTCGCCAGTGATTGGGTTGAATAGGTAACGTCCGCACATACTTTTACCTCCATCTTTTTTACGTGTTAATTAGCTGTCTCTTTATTTTAACAGGTTTTCTTCGTATAATGAACCGAGGTGTTTTTGATGACATTGGGAAATCTCAAGGAACTCTATGAAATTCTGCTTAAAGAACAAGGGCCGTCAGAGTGGTGGCCGGCCGATAGTAAAGAAGAAATCATGATTGGTGCCATTTTAGTGCAAAATACCAACTGGCAAAATGCTGCTCGCTCACTAGCCAATCTCAAAGCATTAACGAATTTTCAAAGGAAGCAGCTGGTCGCGTTACGCCAGCCGGAAATTTTGGAAGCCATTCGTCCCAGTGGTTTTTACTGCAATAAAAGCCAAAGTCTTTTTGAAGTGCTCCACTGGTTTGCCGCTTGGCAGTTTGACTATCAAACAATTCAAGCTTATTATGGCGAAGACCTACGCAAGACTTTACTGCAGTTACGAGGTATCGGTGAGGAGACCGCAGATGTTTTTTTACTGTATCTCTTTGATCAACCAATTTTCATCGCCGATAGCTATGCCCGACGTTTGATGGAACATTTAGGCTTGCCAACGCTGCCAACTTACCAATCTTTAAAAAGACTGGTGCCAGCCGAAATGAAGAACTTTACAATTGCTGAAGCCCAAGATTTTCACGGACAAATTGATGAATTTGGTAAGGTCTGGTTTCGAGGTGGCAAGCGCTTTGAGCAAAGTTTTTTAGCGGATTTTTCATTGCTAGTTGAGGAGGGAAAAGATGAGTAATTATTTAGAAATTACCCATATGGAAAAGGAATTTCCGTTTCGGGCTTTTTTAAATGATGGGTTGACGATCACCTATCCCCACTTTCATAAGGAAATTGAAATCATTCATACGAAATCCGGTAAAGTCAATATCGGTGTCGGCCAAGACTTGATTGAGTTGGCAGAAGGGGAGACTTATCTTTTTTCCAGCGGAGTACCTCATTATTTTTTGACGTCTCCTGATAGCGAGCGGTATGTTTTCCAATTTGATCTGCTGATGTTTGATGAGGTAAATCTAAGACAAGCCGGTGAGCCGACTTTGTTTGACTTATTTGAAAATGGTGAACCTTTAAGTCGTAATTGGCCTGCAACTTTCGCTAAAAAAATCACTGAGCTTTTAATGGCGTTATATCAGACCCAAGAAGCTGCCCCCATCGGTGCTCGTTTTCGGATGGAAGCTTTATTACATCTTTTCGTAGCTGAGTGCTATCAATTTTTGCCTCCCAAAAAAGAGGAAACTGCAATTACGCAGCCAGCTGCCGTCAAATATCAGGAAACCTTGGATCAATTAAATCTCGTGTTTGATTTAATCGAAAACCACTACCAAGATAGTCTGACTTTGGAGGATGTGGCGAACGCAGTAGGCTTTTCTTCCTATTATTTCACCCGTTTCTTCAAAAAGAACACTGGTCAGACCTTTAGCCAGTTTTTAACCGACTACCGAGTGAATCAAGCGAAGTGTATCTTAGCGGCTGAGAAAATACCAATGGTGGAAGTAGCAGAAAAGGCCGGTTTTGCTAGTGTCAAAACTTTTCATCATGTCTTTAAGGAGAATGTGGGGGTTTCGCCTTTGAAATATCAGAAGAATATTTTGGAGGGGTAAGTGGGCTACCATTCCACGACAGAGTCCGGAAAGAAGGGCTCTGTTTTTTTGTCAGGTCTTCTTGCAGATTAAAGCTCAAAACTCTATTCTCGTAGTGTCTCCGCCTCTAATCTACCGGTTGCTAAAAGGTCAAATGTATCTTCGTAGATATTGTATTGATAGGGGGATAGTCAGAGCACTGTCAGTGAGAAAGCCGGCTAGTCTCGCTTCCGGCGAATGCCCCGAGTGGTAGTGAGTGGTCATTTGGGGATTGCTACATCTAGGGCAATATTCAGGAATAATGGTGAGTTTTATGGGAAGAATTTTGTAAGCCTTATCACTATAATGAGGGAGTCAAAAGGAAAGAACGTTTTCAATAGCCCTTCATTGGTCTATGATCGATTGGCAATCTGAGAAAACGTCTTCTGAAAAAACCTATTAAAACCCACATTTAGGAGGATCTTAAAACATGACATTGAGAATCGGAATTATCGGCTGTGGCGGTATCGCCAATGGCAAACATATGCCGGCCTTGAAAAAAGTTAAAGAAGCAGAAATGGTGGCTTTTTGTGATTTAATCGAAGAACGTGCGGAAAAAGCCGCAGTGGAATTTGGGGCTGCCGAAGCCTCAGTTTATACAGATTATCAAGAAATGTTAACTCAAGAAGAGTTGGACGTGATTCATGTCTGTACGCCAAACTCTTCTCATAGCCCGATTACGATTGCGGCTTTGGAAGCTGACTGCCATGTGATGTGTGAAAAACCAATGGCGAAAACTACCGAAGAAGCCCAGCTGATGATTGATGCTGCCAAACGGACTGGTAAAAAACTAACAATTGGTTACCAAAATCGTTATCGGACAGACTCTATGTACCTACATGAAGCGTGTCAAGACGGCGAATTAGGGGACATTTATTTTGCTAAAGGCCATGCAATTCGGCGACGGGCGGTGCCTACTTGGGGCGTCTTTTTAGATGAAGAAGCCCAAGGTGGCGGACCATTGATTGATATTGGTACCCATGCTTTGGATTTGACCTTGTGGATGATGGATAACTACAAACCAAAATATGTAGTAGGGAAAGCTTATCGGGAATTGGCAGACACAAAAAATGCCGCCAATGCTTGGGGCCCCTGGGATCCAGAAAAATTCACTGTTGAAGATTCTGCTTTTGGTTTTATCATGATGGAAAATGGCGCGAGTATCTTCTTGGAATCCTCTTGGGCCTTAAATACCCTCGATGTGAAAGAAGCCAAAACTACTCTTTGTGGGAGCAAAGGTGGCGCGGACATGAACAATGGCCTGACGTTAAATGGTGAAAAACGGGGACATCTCTACGACAACGAAATCCAGTTGGAAACTGGTGGTGTTGACTTCTTTGATGGTGCTGGTAGCGATCCGGCTGATGTGGAAGCCCACATGTGGATTGACGCTGTCTTAAACGATAAAGAGCTAGTGGTGAAACCGGAAGAAGCCCTTGTAGTTACGCAAATTTTAGAAGGCATTTACGAATCTTCCAAAACCGGTCAACCGTATTTTTTTAACTAAGGCTTTGAAAACTGTGGCAGAGAGCTGAAAGTTGCTTTCTGCCTCGGGAAGCTGACTAAAGGAGTAGATGAAATGAAACCAAAAATCGCCTTACAATTATGGACTATCAAAGAAGCTATGGCGGCTGATTTTGCAGGGACTTTAAAAGCTGTAAAAGAAAATGGTTATGACGGTGTTGAATTTGCGGGCTATCAAGACTTCACGGCGACAGAGATTCGTCACCTGTTGGATGAAAACCAACTGGAAGTCTGTGCTAGCCATATCCCCTTTGAAAAATTAAGTGAAGATTTGGCAAGTATCATGGCTTTTGAAAGGACCATCGGCAATCGCCGCATTGTTTGCCCTTGGCTAAGTTTTGACAACTACCAAGACTGGAAAGCGGCATTTGCTACCCTGGATGAAATAGGTAAGACCTTGACTGAAGCTGGTTTTGAATTTTACTATCACAATCATGCCCATGAGTTTGCGGAAGTTCCTGGAATCGATATTCTCCACTATCTGACTGCCCACACCTCTTACGTAAAATTGGAAGTGGACCTTTATTGGGTAGCTAAAGCAGGGGTGGCAGTAGATGAATGGCTACTGGATCATGCCCCTAAAATTGGCTTGTTGCATTTTAAAGATCTGACAGCTGATGGGACGGAAAGTACAGAAATCGGACGCGGGGTCTTACCGATGAAAGATTACTTAGCTTTTGCAAAAGAATATCAATTACCTTGGCTAATCATAGAGCAAGAAGCTTTCCAACAATACGAACCTGTAGAAGCCAGTCGCATCGATTGTGACAATCTAACAGCATTAAGAGATGAGGTATACGCATGACAAAAATAACGATTTGGAATGAATTTCGCCATGAAAAAACCGATGCTGCGGTACAAGCCATGTATCCAGAAGGTATCCATGGTCAGCTAGCAAAATTTTTAGCGGCAGCTGGTTTTGAAACAACCACCGCTACTTTGGATGAACCAGAACATGGTTTGACAGATGAGGTCTTAGCCAATACGGATGTCCTACTCTGGTGGGGACATATGGCTCATGAGGAAGTTTCTGATGAGGTGGTTGAAAAGGTCCATCAACGGGTATTGGCTGGGATGGGGCTGATCGTGTTACACTCTGGGCATTTTTCTAAGATTTTTAAAAAGTTGATGGGTACTAGCTGTGATTTGAAATGGCGAGAAGATGAAAGCCATGCCCGTGTTTGGAATGTCAATCCCAGCCATCCGATTACAGCAGGAATTGGCGAATTTATTGATTTAGAAAAAGAAGAAATGTATGGGGAACATTTTGACATCCCCGCACCAGATGAACTGATTTTTATCAGTTGGTTTCCAAATGGCGAAGTTTTCCGTAGCGGTTGTACTTTTGCGCGAGGCAATGGCAAGATTTTTTATTTCCAGCCAGGACACGAGACCTACAATAGCTACTACAATGAAAAAGTCCAACAAGTGATTATCAATGCTGTCAATTGGGCCAAACCAACTGACAATCTCCGCCCATATTACGGTCATTTTCAACCATTGGAAAAATAAAGTGTAAATAAAAAAGGAGCAAACTAGTATGAAATTAGGTGTCTTTACCCCCTTGTTTAATCAACTTTCTTTCGATGAAATGATTGAACTCGTAGCAAAGAAAGGCTTACAAACTGTTGAAATTGGTACGGGCGGTTCTCCCGGGGATGCCCATTTAAAAATCGATGAACTCTTGGCTTCCTCAGATGCCCGCAAAGAATACTTGGCGAAGTTGGCGGACAAAGGTTTGGAGATCTCAGCATTAAGCTGCCACAACAATCCAATTTCCCCATTACCAGAAACAGCCAAAGAAGCCGATGAATTAATCAAGAAGACCATCAAATTGGCCAGCTTAATGAATGTGCCAGTGGTTAACGGTTTTTCAGGTATCTCTGGCGGCAACCCTACTGATACGCAAGTGAACTGGCCCACACTGCCATGGCCAACCGAATATAGCGACAATTACAATTACCAATGGGAAAACAAGTTAATTCCTTACTGGAAAGGTATCAATACCGAAGCCGAAGCAGCCGGTGTCAAAATCGGTATCGAGCTTCACGGTGGCTTTTTGGCTCATACCCCTTATACGATGCTAAAACTTCGTGACGGTGCTGGTAAAGCGATTGGCTGTAATTTAGATCCCTCTCATCTGTGGTGGCAAGGAATTGACCCAGTGGCTGCTATCAAGATTTTAGGGGAAGCTGGCGCGATTCATCATTTTCATGCCAAAGATACGTATTTGGATCAAGACAATATCAACATGCATGGCTTGACGGACATGCAACCTTATGGCAATGTCAAAACCCGCGCCTGGACTTTCCGTTCTGTCGGCTGTGGCCATGACTTGAAAGTCTGGTCAGATATGATTAGCGCTTTGCGAATTTACGGCTATGATTATGTTTTGAGTATCGAACACGAAGATCCAATCATGTCAGTAGATGAAGGCTTAAATCGCGCAATTACCAATTTGCGCTCGATTATGATTAACGAGCAACCTTCTGAGATGTGGTGGGTCTAAAACCAGACAGTTAAGGATTTTAGTTTCCAAAGAAAAAATTGTAGAAAACGAGTGACGACAAATGAAAAAATTAAAACTAGCAGTAATTGGATACGGTGGCATGGGTTCTTATCACTTTGACCATTTGCTTCCCAACGAAGGCGAGTTATTTGAGCTTGTAGGGGTTTACGACATTAAAGAGGATCGCCAAACCTTGGCTACAGAAAAAGGGCTGAAAGCATACGGTAGCCGTGATGAGTTACTGGCCGATTCTGAAATTGATTGTATTTTGATTGCGACTCCAAATGATAGCCACAAAGAAATCGCAATCGCCGCTTTAGAAGCTGGCAAACAAGTCGTTTCTGAAAAACCGGTAACGATGAATGCCGCGGAAATGCGGGAGATTATGGCTGTCGCTGAACAGACTGGCCAGGTCTTCATGGTCCATCAAAACCGTCGCTGGGATCCCGACTATCTGATTGTCAAAGAGTTGATGAATTCAGGCGCCATCGGGGATGTTTTCCAAATCGAGTCACGGGTTCATGGCGCAAATGGTATTCCTGGCGATTGGCGTCGTTTGAAACAGCACGGTGGCGGGATGCTCTTAGACTGGGGTATTCATTTGTTGGATCAGATTATATGGATGGTGGATAGTCCTTTGAAAGCCATCGAAGCCGATTTTAGTACTATCCTCGGAGAAGAATGTGACGATGGCTATATCACTTATCTGACTTTTGAAAATGGCTTGCGGGTCATCACTGAAGTCGGCACGACGAACTATATTCGCTTGCCTCGTTGGTACGTGAAAGGGACGCAAGGGACAGCAGAAGTTACCGATTGGGATCTTTCCGGTAAGATGGTGGTAGCGACAAATGCGGATGTCGCCGCTCCGACACCGATTCAAGCAGGTGTTGGACTGACCAAAACGATGGCGCCACCTTCAGAAGCAGCTACCAAAACTTTGCCATTACCAAAGGGCTTGCAACTACCTCAAAGTTTCTATCAAAACTTTTACGATGTGATTGTCAATGATGGTGTTCCGATCGTAAAAAATGAAGAAGTTTTAAAAGTCATGGAACTTATCGATCATATTTTTGAGATCGTGGAAAAGTCGAACTAACACAATAGGACACCCTGTTTAGGCTCTGGCTCTAACAGGGTGTTTTTATCTGACCAAGGCTAAAATGTTTGGCTTCACGCACTAGCTCAGCCACCGCAGACAGTTGGACTAAGGCAAAGCTGCATGTCCAACTAATATTTTCTAAAATTAAGGCGAAACCGACTCATGATAAAGAACGTCTTATGTCGGTTCCGCCTTAATTCTCGAGAGCTGTATGAGTTCGTTCCACCTTTCCTTTTTCAGTGAGGTGATAGGGGAGAAGTGGGGACAAAGCAGGCGTAACGATAATGAACTCTTTTACCGGCGCCACCTTTGATAGAGGAAGAAAGTCTAGAAAAATGGTAGTATAGGTGAAAAAGGAAGGAGATCCTCTCATGACTTGTTGTCCATTTTGTTCGAGTTTGTTAGAACCAGTTTTGGAAAATTCTTGGGCCTGGGCTTTCTATGACCGCCATCCCGTATCTCCAGGGCATCTCCTCATTATCCCTAAAGCTCACAAGCTGGATTACTTTCACCTTTCTCAGGTAGAAAGGTTAGCTATTGAGGAGTTGCTGATAGCGGCCAAAGCCATGCTGGATCACAAATTTAAACCAGCGGGCTATAATATTGGCTGGAATTGTGGTGCAGCAGCTGGGCAAACGATTTTTCATTGCCATTGTCATGTCATCCCCCGTTATCAAGGGGATACGCGTCATCCAAGAGGAGGCGTACGTGGGGTGATTCCTGAGAAAATGGCATATTGATCGATGTCGGATATCATGAAAGGGAGGAAAACCATGGCTACTTTCTTTACTGTTTATACGAAGGCCCAACAGTTTTTATTGTTGCAAGCATATGCCGATGAGGTGATGACGGAAGAGGAATTGATGCAGTTTGTCATCGAGGAAACGAAGGATGGGCGTTTTTTGTTTGTTTCAAATCAGAGCATCTATTTAGTGACACCCCATGTTTCATTGGCTGATTTTGAAAAGGTTATCTATCGCTCCTCAGAAGTTCAGCTACAGCAAAAGGGGTCAGAGTTGATCGTCACTACCCCCACCGAAAACCTCCACCTAGAGCTCGGTAGTCCTGAAGAAGCGATGAGGGTTCTCTCAGATTTCAAATATTTATTAAATCAACAATCCTAACTAGCATTATACGAATGCATGTTCTATTATAAAGAGGAGATAAACAGCTGTCAGTTTTTTAAAGACAGCTGTTTGTGTTGAAGAATAGCGCTTAAAAGCGAGGCAGAGGACGTGGAGCGATTATGAAGACTTCGTTAACCTTGGAGATGGAAGAGACCCTATATGCCTATTGTCGGGAAAAAGGGGAAGCTGTAGTGGAAGAAGTGGGGATGCCAGATGATTTAGGTATTGTCGACACTTTAAGTCTGAAAATAAAGCCAGATCAGCAATTTGAATGGCGCTGTTTTGAGCTAAAAGTTACCAAAGCTGATTTTCATTCCTCGGCAAAATTATCCTTTATTGGACATTACAACTATTTTGTTTTGCCGGATTTTTTGTATCCAAAAGTCGCTTCAGAAATTCCGGATGAAATCGGTGTACTCTTGTATTACAGCTATCTCGATCCAGAAAATCATTCAACTCCAGGTTACTTAGTTTCTGAAAAAAAAGCTCGTTACCAAGACTTGCAAGTAGCAGAACCAGAGCTGATCTATCGCTTGATTACCGCCCAAGCCAGAGAGGTGGGAAAAGCGAAGCAAACTCAGCGGGGGGTCCGAGTTTTCAGTACCGATCAACTCTATCGGGAGCTAAAGCGCCGGATGCCAGAATACGATCTCTATGGTGGCGAGGTTAATTACTATGACCGCTTTTTGACGGAAACGCAGGATCAGGCTGTGGAAGCCTTGAAAGAAGAGCTTGCTGCTTTACGAAGGGCTTATTTTCAATTAGAAGAAATAATGCTGGCAACGAATAGTGAGGAGGGAGAAGATGCCTTCTAGCTATTATCCGTATTTTCGTGGCAAACAATTTGATTTGTTGGCACTGAAGGAAGTTTTACAAGCTGGGCTTTTGTCTCCTGCCATCCAACCGATTATTGAACCTGTGAAAAATTCAAAGACCTTTTTCGCCACGATAGCGGAATTTCAGAAAAAGCACCATCCTTATCGTTTAATCGATAACCCACAGGCGGGGGCTTTTCTTACGGAAAAGGGCTATGCTACCTTACAAGACCTCGCTCAGGGTAACTCACAAGCTCATATTATCGATCAACCGGTGACACTAGCCGATCTGGCAAACTATTCCGCTTCGACCCTATGGATAGTCAAATCGTTTGCGGCGCTAAAAGAAACCCCAGTTCAAGCCTTGACTGGATTTTTCTTGGTGCCCCAAGAGTTTCGGTTATTACAGCAAATCCGCGAAAGTTCTTTTGACCACCCGCTAATCTTATCGGAGGATCCCTTTACTCGACTGGGACGAAATAGTTATTATCGAGAAATTCCTGATGAACTGTTTAGCCGGCGTTTTAAAGATTTTAAAAAACGAGGCTTCAGCGGCTTTAGCGACTTTTCTTTGGATAGTCGCATCTATTATGAGCAAGGCTATCCAGATCGTGATTTGGCCCTGCATCTCGTCTATCTTGCAGCACCACAAGAACTCAGGGTTCATCATTTTGTCTCGCCGGCTGATACTGAAGAGCTGGGTTTCAATCAAAAGGAGAAGTTTTTGCAGTTGATCCTGCAAGTTCAAAGCTGGTTTTCCGAAAACAATGACCAGCAAACCGATACATTGGGTCTCAAGCTGTTGTATCAAGCAGCAGAACAGGGGCACTTTCCTGGGATGGGAGTTTTACGTAAAGCCGTTATCATGCATCATCTAGAATGCATGAGTCGTCTTTTGGAAACTAAAACAGAAGCTTAAAGCAAGTCAGCGCTCGCTTTAAGCTTCTGTTTTTTCTTATACTAAGTTCGGAATTTTCCCAAGTGAAATTTGCTCATACCAAGTCTTATGATATTTAGCTTTGCGACCTACAGTTCCTTCAACCTTTCTAAATCTGATAAATTCAGCTATTCGAGACAGCTAGGTGAAAAAAACGCAGGACAACTTTTAATCTTGAAAACAATCATTGACTTACCCGGGTGAGTTGATAACTAGTGGAGTGGTTTAAATCGGCTGAAACAACGAATAGGTGGTCGTCATCCGTCAAGACAACCGTACAAAGCGCACTACCTTGTGAGTCTGTGTAAGTGCGGCTAGTCGACGTGCCAGCTTGGCTATAAGTCGGATCCAGCGTCACCAGCTGATCGTCTAATTGAAGTTGATAAGTGCTGCTAGTGGCATCAAGCCGAGCCTGACCTTCTTGACTGCGCCATTTTCCAATTATTTTTTCTTCTGATACTTGAGTGCTTTGGTCATAACTACGGACAAACTGTGCCTTGCTACCATCTAGTGTTTCATAGGTGAAAACCGCTAAAGAATCTGATGGCCAACTGATGTTATAGTTGTCACTCATGGTATACGCCAAAGCATCAGCATTGATGGATAAATTCCAGTAGTTGTTTTCTTTTGCTGGTTTAGATAACACTTTCTGAAGTTTAGGAAACTGGTAATAGAGATTTCGTTGGTAGGTGGCTTTCCCCGTCCGTTTATCTACTTGAAGCATGAAGGTATTATTTTTAGCTGGACTGGTAAAGACCACAGCGTAGTGGTTGGCTCCTAAAAACAGCATCAATCCCTGTAACATCAATAAAAAGCCGACTAAAACTAACAATGGCCGGATTTTTTTGAAATAGGGGAGGACGCCCATAAAAGCTAGGAGGATCACCATCGTATTCACCAAGTACAGGAGACGGTCATCGAAGTAATGAACACCAAAGTGGCGACCTAAAAGATAGACCAGCCCTTGGTAACAAATCAACAACAAGGCAACAACCAAAGCGAGCGTACTAAAGATGCGAGTGGCACGTTTCATCTGACATTTTCCTCCTCTGGTTGTACTTCTGCAACAAAATGGAAAGTAAGCCCATTATCTTCTGATTCAAACAGTCCTTTTACGAGACCGCCGCGATAATCCCCGGTATCCCCTTGATTTACCAGCAAACTGAGTTTTTTGCTATCTTTTGTAGGGATTTCTGGCCAAATAAAGATGTTGTGATATCTTTCTGGGACTTGAATCGTTGATGGGGTAAAGGTCTTCCCACCATCTTGCGAGACGAGTAGCTCTGTTTTTCGTGCAAAAAAAGCTAGTTTTTCATCCAAAAAACCCGCATCAGTCATCAAAGGCCCCGCATCTAAACCCTTGGCTTGAGCAGTTTTCCACGTTTGGCCATCGTCATGACTCGTGGCAATTTGATAACCTTCTTGCCCCATGACGCGACCACCAGTGACAAAGGCTGCGACAAAGCCTTTGTTGAGAAAATTGATTTTATAATTGCGAATCCCTGATATATCTTTAAAAATGACTGATTCCTGCCAAGTTTGTCCTTGGTCAGTCGTTTCCAACCAGACCAAATTTTTGTGATCTTTGACGATTAACAAACCTGCGCGGGTAATCGTCATTTGATAAGTATCTGGTAATAGTTGATTTTGAGGTTGCCCTGAAAAATCACCTCCGAAAAATTCCTCCATGGTAGCAGGAACTTGTTGCCAGTTTTTGCCAAAATCAAAGGTGAGGTACATTTTTTTATTAGTAAATGCATAATCCACTGCTTTTGAAGCGACCATTTGTGGTGTTTCAGTCTTCGGACCTAAGGCAGCTTTCGTGGTGAGTTGTGTTTGTTGGAGGGTTTGGTTCTCTTGAATTTGTTGCCATGCATACCAGCCGCTACTTAGAGTCGCACCGGTAAGCAAGGCGCCAAAAACTATTCCTCGCAAATAATGAGCCATCTCTTGTATCCTTTCTATCCATTTCATGTTTTGAGTGTCAAACATCCTATTCACTGAGGGGGGACTCTTGTTTGATATCTCGCGCGTATTCGTTTAACCTAGTTTAGCCTTGATAAGAAGGCTATTCAATGGTCTTAATAGTGGTTTAAGCTTTATTTGCTAAAACTTTAAAGTTTACGTGTTGAAAAGTAGCTCCTATGAAAAAACAAGTTCTCACTTCACCTTTGATAAAAAGCTGTTATACTTAAAGACAAAACTCAAGGAAAGCGAGAAGAGGCCGGTGAAACAGACTTTTCTCAAAGGAGGGGGATGCTACATGGCTTTGATTGTAATCATAGGGGGACAGGCCGTGGGGAAAATGACTGTCGGTGTCGAACTAGAAAAACAAATTGATGGAAAATTACTCTATAACCATCAGACGATTGATCTATATGCCGATTTTCTTGGCTATACAGAAGAAACCTTTAAGTTATCTGATTTCACCAGAAAAAAGTTGTTTAAGGCCTTTGCTGAAAATTCCCAGACGAATCTCGTTAAACATTTGATTTTTACTGTAATGATCGCTTTTAACGAAGAGGCTGATCGTCTTTTTTTACGTGATATTGCCACGATTTTTCAGGAACAAGAGCAAGCAGTCTATTTTGTGCAATTGGTTACTGATCTCCAGACGCGCTTAAAACGAAACACGACACCACAGCGCTTGGCGGCAAAACCAAGTAAGCGAGATATCGCTTTTTCACAACAAGAAATACTTACAAGTCACCAAAAATATCAACTGGCTATTCCAGCCGATGACTTCGCAGCCCTTTATCCGGAGATCTCTTGCCTGACGATTGACAATACCCAACTATCCCCAGAGGAATGTAGCACTCGAATTATTGATACTTTTAAATTGAAAGGAGCTAGACCATGTTAGATAAAAGGATTCCATATATTGAATTTTTGATGCGCCGAAACCCGCAAAATCCAGTCCCATTGCCTGGGAGATACTTACCTGAGGGCTATAGCCTTGCTTTTTACACTCCTGGTGATGAAGGGGCTTGGTGTCGAATCGAGACCGCTGTGGGGGAGTTTGCTAGCAAAACAGAGGCGGTTACTTATTTTCAAAAAAATTTTGCACCTTTTAGCGATGAACTTCGGCAGCGTATGATGTTTATCATTGATCCCGAGGGAGAAAAAGTTGCTACCTGTACAGCTTGGCGGACAGAAAAACAGCGTCCGCTCTTACACTGGCTTGCTGTAAAGCCGGAAGCTCAGCAGCGGGGACTTGCTAGTTATTTAGCTGTCAAAACCACCGCTTTGTTGGAAGAGCTACATCCAAATCAACCTATAGAACTCCACACGCAAACTTGGAGCCATCAAGCTATTGGTATCTATGAAAAATTAGGGTATGAACTAATCCCTGGTACAAAAGATTATGAAAAGGGGTTAGCTATTCTTGAGAGGGTAGTAGAGGAAGCCTTTTAATAACTCTCTGCTTTGCATCGTGGTAAACAAAAAGGGTGAATCTCACGCTGTTTGTAAGTTTCACCCTTTAGCTGGTCTTATTTAATCAATTGCGAACTAGTATAATTCAAATATTGCGAAAAACCTGTAATATTTTCGTGAATCAAGTGTAATGCTTCTGGGCGATTTTTCAAAGCAGCCTTGACGATTAACTTATCCAATAACTTCATACTGTCTAATTTTGTTTCACCACCAAAATGCGCAGTGATTGTAGCTTTCGTAAGTAAAGTTTTGGGGAAATTTTCTTGTAAATAGTTCGCGTATTCTTCAGAAAAGCCACAGCAAAGATAGATTGCTACTTGTTTTGTGAGTAAATCTTGCAGATTATCCTGACAAAACTGGTTAAGTTTTTTGGAGATTTTTCCCATATGAATGGCTCCTCCAATAATCACTGTGTCAAAAGTCGCCAGATCAATTGTTGTGTTAGGTGATTCTTCAATATTTATTAGTGTAACCGAGTCTGATAAACTATTTTCCAGTAAGGCTGCGCAGCTTTTGGTAGTTCCATATTTACTTGAATAAACGATTGCTGTTTTCATATTTCACCATTTTCTTGAAAGTTTTTTACTCTATAGTAATAATATTATTGTACAAGAGTTTTGTTATTGAGGATAGTGAAATGGATTAGCTATTTAACAGTCAGCAAAACTGATACTTTTGAAGTAACTCAGACACAATAAACGGTTTGAACTACCTCACAACCATCTATTAGAAACAGGCTTCAGAAACATGATTCGAACGATTATTCTCGAAGAATCGCTTGCGGTCTGCTGTTTGTTGGCTTAAAAAGCCCCAAAAAGAGGGGAGAATAGCCGAAATAGCTGGTTTTAGAGGTGATCTACTAACTGAGCAAAATAAATAAATTCTAGTTTACATAATATGTATTAAAGGAAGTAACTTAAAAAGATTTAAGAGGTTGTCTTTGGATCTTTAATCTCGATTTAATGTTTTTGAGCCATTTAAGATTATTTAATCAACTTGTTACACTGTGTTCGCTAGCTGTTCGCGATAAATCCTTGTTCGACATAAAAAATTCTTTGATTATTTTGATCACACATAGACATACTCACGGGATCATAATACATATAGCCGTCACGTTTTAAATAAAACTCAAAAAGCTTTTCCTCGAAATAATCAGTGAAACCTAAACCAGCAACAAGAAAATCTTCTTTACTAGTGAATTCAATCATCTTTATCACCTCATAGTAATTGTATCATCTACTATAAGGTGAAATCTCGTTTCTCAGGCGTGGGACTACTGTTACTTTAAGGGATATTTTCTAAGCTGATTTTTTAAATAATGTTTTATCTGTATTTAGTTAATGAACAAAGATCTGACACTTTTCATTAAAATTGTTATCAATTCTTTTTAGTTTAGCAATCGAATCAGTTGAAGATATCATAATCTTGATAAGCTTCCGATTCACTAATGCTTGCGCTTGTCCATCTAAAATTGCTAGCGTTTACAAAATCGAGTTGACTGTAAGAAACCATTGGAGGATCAGAGCAAAGCCTGTACCCAAAAACCAGCCACCGAGGACGTCAGATAAGTAATGAATGCCTAGATATATGCGGGAATAGCCTATCAATCCTGTCATAACTAGGCTAATTGCCATGAAAAGTCCTGTCAGCAAAGGATAAAGGGAACTACCTCCAAGAGCCACACAGCAAAATAAGGTACTTGAACAGGTGGCATGATAACTAGGAAAACTATGGTCCCTCTCCTCTACTAATCGTTGTCCCTCGGGTCTTGGGCGTTTAATTAGACGTTTTAATAGATAGGCCAAAACCCAAACGAAGCCTAAAGCAATTCCTGCTGGTAATAAAACAGAGGTCCGAAAACCTGGAACAAAAGCCAGTAGAAAGATCATAACAATGAAGCCTCGTGGGCGTCCTAAAGCAGTGAAAAACAACATTAGTTGCGTTTTTGACTTGCTGCGAGTCTTGAAAATTTTTTGTGCTATTCCTTCATCGAAACTTTGTAGCTTCTTAAGTTGCACTAATAAAGCCAAGCCAATAAATAAAGCCAATAACAGAAGACCTGCTTTCAGCATTTGTGTTACCCCCTTCCCAGATCGTTATTGCTATTATTCTTTTATTTTATCATGGGAATGACTTTCCAACAAAACGTAAAAAAGTTGGTTGTCCTTGTCTGACAGCCAACTTTTCAGGAGCGGATTCAATTAATGAGTTTCGTAAAGGTTCTCTTTTGCTGTAAGAACTTGTTCCAGGATTTGCTGGACCCCATACTCATCATTTGAAGGGGCTGTCTTTTCGGCATATTTAGCTATCTCTGGATTACCATTTGCAACAAGGTAGCTATGCCCTACTGTTTTTAACATTCCGACGTCATTATGCGTATCCCCAAAAGCCATCATATCTGCTAAAGCAATCCCTAGTTTTTGTGAAAGAATTTCCATCGCCGTTCCCTTGTCGACACCTTGATTCATGATATCAATCCATTCCGGTCCACTGACGACAACAGAATAATTCTCGCCAAACTGCGGAGCAAAGACACTATGGTATTTTTCTTGGCTGTTATTATTGGGGAAATATAAGGTAAACTTATCCGCAGTCACGTTGAGGTCTTCTAAATCATCAACATAGACGATTTTTTTATAAAAGGTACGGTAGATAGCATCGTATTGTTCATCTTTTTGGGCGATATAGGCGGCATCCAACCCACAAATGATAGCAATCGCATCCGTTTCTTTAGCAAAGGTCACCATTTGCTGATAGTCTTTCTGAGGAAGTTCACTATTGAAGATAATCTCCCCTTTATGCATAATCAGGCCCCCATTATCACAGACAAAAGTCATCTGATCACGAAATTCGCCGAACATTTCAAGCAAAGTGTACAACGGTCGACCACTAGCGGCGGCAAAAGCTACATCAGCTGCGAGTAGTTGGAAAATGGTAGTCATAAAGTTGGGGGGTAACTCCCCTCTTGATGTCAATAATGTATTGTCCATATCAGTGGCGATAAATTTGATGTTTTTCATCTGACTGCTCCTCATAGTCTAGTCTTGATATTGCCAGTGGCTGGCTAACTTTTTGTGGGTGTTGTTGTCTTTGAGCATTAAAGTGGCGGTATTAGTTTCCTAGCTCAATCACGCGATCCACGAAATCTTCATAAAAGCCGTTTTCGTGGGAAACAACAATCACTGTTCCTGGGTATTTTGTAAGCGTATCTTGTAAGTTTTCCTTTGATTCTTGGTCGATGTGATTGGTAGGTTCATCGAGGATCAAGAAATTACTTTTAATCATGGTCATTTCCGCGAGTTTAACTTTCGTTTGTTCCCCACCACTTAATAGTTTTAAAGATTCTTGTGCCAACTGGCTATGCAGACCTGCCCGAGACAAGTGGCGGCGTAACTCTTTGACGGTAGCTTTCGGATATTTATCGCTTAAATACTGTAACGGTGTCTGTAAAGGGTTTTCCCAGGCTAATTCTTGAGAGAAATAACTAATCTGAGTTTTCTCAGGGAAATGATAGCTACCACTAAGGGCTGGTATTTCACCAATCAAGGTTTTAATCAGTGTTGATTTACCAATCCCATTAAATCCCCGGATGGCTATTTTTTCACCATAGCGAATCGTGATATTGACTGGTGCGAGTAAGGGTTTTTCATAGCCGATGACTAACTGATCGGTTTCCAAGGCAAGGGTAGTAACGATAGCTCCATAGGGGAACTCCAAGTGTGGTTTTGGCGAATCTGAAGGCGGCGTTAAACGTTCGATTTTTGCTAACTGTTTCTCCCGACTTTTGGCCATGGTCGATCGAGAACCAGCTTTGTATTTACGAATATAGGCTTCGGTTTTCTTGATATGTTCTTGCTGAGCTTCGTATTGTCGTAAATAGGTTTCTTGAGACAATTCTTTTTGCTTTAATGCGCGAGTCAAATTACCGGTGTATTTCGTTAGTTTTCCAAATTCGATGTCGAGAATATGGGTGGTAATTTCATTTAGAAAGTCACGATCATGGGAAACGACTAGGAAGGTTCCGTCAAAATCTTTTAAAAATTGGGTCAACCAAACCACGTGGTTATCATCTAAATGGTTAGTCGGTTCATCGAGGATTAGCATGTCTGGTTTTTCTAATAACATTTTAGCTAGGATAATCTTGGAACGTTGGCCCCCGCTTAGGTTTTTCATCAATGAGTCCATACCCAAAACATCAATACCTAAACCAGTTGCTAATTCATCAATGATGGTGCTCATTTGGTAGAAGTTTCCCTGATCCAATTCGTTTTGTAGTCTGCCAGCTTGCTCTAATAAACGCTCATCGAAGTTTTCTGCGTATTCGGCATATAACTCACCAATTCGCGCTTCTTTATCAAACGCCTCTTGAAAAGCTGTCTCCAAAAAACGTTGAATAGTCACTTGATCATCCACGTTGACATACTGATCGAGATAGCCCAGTTTTAAATTTTTAGGAAAAAGAATTTGACCGTCGTCAGGTAAGATTTCACCGGTGATAATTTTTATTAAGGTACTCTTCCCGGCCCCATTGCGCCCGATGAGTCCGACGTGTTCTCCACGGTTGATTTGGGCGCTGATATTTTCATATAATATTTTATCACCGAACTGTTGGGTGATATTATCGATTGTTAGCATAAATGTTCCTCGTTTCTTTTGTCGTTGATTACGTTTGTATTGGTAGTGTTTTCTAACATATACTTGATTGCGCCAGTTGACGGCAGTTTTTTACCAATGTTGCTGGCTTGTTTAACTACTAGTAGCCGCAGAACATGTTTCATAGCAAAAAGCTGCAGACCAGCATCGTCTGCAGCTTTACCATTTTTTCTGATCAATCGAAAAAGTAAGGCCCATGACAAATAAACCTGCCGCCTGTGGCTTTTTCGATGAAGAAGTGAGCAATGCTCTATGGAAGGCTCTTAACAATGCTTCATCGGTTTGTCCAAGTTAAGAGCAAATTTTCTTACAAAGTGGAAATAATAATCGGTAATCATGGGTACCCTCCAACGGGGATTTCACAGAGACGTCCCCTATTTCATGAAAAGAATAGCATGCATTTTCAGGAAAGTCAAAAAAGCCGGCATTAATCAGTTTTTTTAGGAAAGAAGAAGCTTTCTATTACCAGTGACCTATGCTAAGATGAGCTGATCTTAAAGGAAATGAGGGGTTATCTTGATAAATTATTCCGAAACAGAATTAAATGAAGCCAAACGGCAAATTGCCTCCACGGTCCACAAACTGAAGGAGACAGTGAAAACACTGGAAGCCAAGGAACAACCCCAGCGTTATCGTTCGCAGATTACCTTGGCCAAGCGCCGGATTGTTGCATTTACCCTGGCTTTAGATCTGATTGAAGAAAAACTAATGAAATAAAATCAGCAAATGCGTGAACAAAAACAGCAGTCGCAAGCTCCGTTTAAGAGACTTGCGACTGCTGTTTTAGTTGACTAGGTGATAGCATTAAGGCATAAGCCGGTTGGCCTTGTTACCGGTACCTCCCTCCAGCCGTAGTGGGACCGCTAATTGCCAACCAAAGGATCAATGCTTACGAAGGAGCTTAACTTTACTATCTTCCTTCCTCGTATCAACGTGGGTCTTATCGATTATTCCTCGGGGGTACCTGTAATAACCGCTTCTTTTTTTCGTAGGAGGTATATCTTGCGACCGTTGATAATCAGTGTTTTGATGACAGCATAGACGGGGATGCAGACAAGCATACCGAAAATCCCAAAAACACTCCCGGCTCCAAGCAAGACCAAAATGATGGTAATTGGATGGATATTTAAGCTTTTGCCAAACAATAGGGGTTTAATGACATTGCCATCTAATTGCTGAATAACTAGGATGGCGATTGCCATATAGAGCGCTTGCCAGGGAGAGACAAACAAGCCCACGATGATGGCAGGTACGGCTCCGATAAATGGTCCAACATAAGGGATAATATTGGTTAGGCCACAGATAAAGGCCAAAAGTAAACTGTAAGGTTGTTTAAAAATGGTCATTGCGATAAAACTCATGACCCCAATAATAACAGCATCCAACATGGTACTGCTAATATAAGCCGACAACGTGTTATTGAGATCCTTGACTGTCGCTCGTAGTTCACTCCGAAGATTATGAGGAAAAAAGACATCTAGACTATTCATAAAGCGGTGACCATCTTTAAACATAAAAATCAAGATAAAGGGAACCGTAAACAAGAGTACGAAAAATTTGGTCAAGGCAGAGAAAATATGACTCAAACTAGTGGTCACACTACTAATCACCCAATTGATAATATTATTTAAGGTGAGATTCATGCTTTCTAACTGTTTTTCAATATTGAAGTTTTTAAACTCTTCTTGTTTTCCCAGTTCCACTAACCAATTGTTGGCTTCCTCTGCATAACCTGGCAATGATTGTGTCAATTGAATAGCTTGTTGGACTAACTGAGGAACGACATTCATAATCAACAGCACCAAGAAAATTACCACCACTGCAAAGACCAATAAAAAGCTGACCATTCGGGATAAACCGCGTTTTTCTAACCAGCGGACTAAGGGATCAAACATATAGTAGAGAAAGCCGGCGACAAATAAAGGCAAGATGATTGTCGAAGCCATCGTTAATACCGGTTTTAGAAAGCTCCGCATCTGTAAAAGAAAGAAACTCCCAATAATGATTAGAACCCACTCGGCGGTCCAGAAAAATAACTTTGAATTTTTAAAGCGTGACTGCATAAACTTCCTCCATAATCAATTTGAATAACTTAATTGTATCATTGACTAGTAGCCCTTGCACTGAATTCAGCTAGATTATCCAAGTTTTTGACAAGAGATGATCAGCATCATCGGCCGGCGCATTTCATCTGCCATCTCGGGTAGTTCAAGCATTTCTTGCGGTGGCTGAGGTTCGACGACATGATTGAGTTTGAAGCCAGCTTGGAGAAGTGTTTCAAGGTAAGTTGTTAAACTCCGATGGTATTTTTGCACCGTTTCTCCGAGAAAATCAGCTTCTCGTTGCCCTTCGTAAAAATAATTATCCACTGGAAAATCACGAATACTACCATCATCATTATAATCCCATTGTTGCTTTTCGGCCGCAGTAAAGATAGGGTGTTCCACGGAAAACAAAAAGGTCCCTCCTGGTTTTAAGTAACGCTTCACTTGAGCGACTAACTGAGGCCAATCTGGTAAATAATGAAACGCTAGTGAACTGAACACAACATCAAAAGTAGCTGGAGGAAAAGCAACTGTCGCGATATCTCCTTGACGGTAAGTGATTTTTTCGTCTGGATTTAGCTGCTGGGCTTTTGCCAACATTTTCGCGGAAAGATCGATGCCGATGACAGCTCTGGCATGGTGCTCCGCGGCATATTTGCAATGCCAGCCATAGCCACAACCTAAGTCCAGAACGATTTTATCAGTGAAATCCGGCATTAATTGACGTAGTGTCTGCCATTCTCCAGCACCTGTTAAGCCCAGTTGGGAACGACTCATCTGGTGATATTTTTCAAAAAAAGTGTCCTCATCATAGATATTGCTCATCTTAACTGTTCCTTTCTTTGGCAGACTACTTTAGGATGCCTTCGTTTTTTGTAATGCGTTGGTCTGCGATGGTCATCCTTGTCGTCGCGACTTTTTGCAAAAAGTAACGATCATGAGAAACCACCAATAAAGTTTCCTGGTAGCTTGCCAGAATATCCTCTAACTCTTCTTTCCCATAAATATCCAGGTGATTGGTGGGTTCATCTAGAATCAAAAAATTAATGTTTTTTTGTAACAATCCCAGTAAATACAGGCGCATCTGTTCCCCACCGGAAAGATCGCGAATACGTTTGGAGACGTCCTCAGCATAAAAACCAAATTGAGCTAGTTTATGCCGGGCTTTTTGCTCATCAGGCAGTTGTTCTTTGACAAAGGCTAAAATCTGCTGATTCGGTTGGGAAAAATGAAGTTTCTGTGGCAGATAACCAATTTTGACATTCGCTCCTAAACGGATGGTTCCTTCATCAAGTGGGGAATCCGCCAGTAAACAGTGAAGAAAAGTACTTTTGCCACTGCCATTCGCTCCAGTCAGAGCAATCTTTTCTTGCCGATAGATAATAAAGCTACTATCGGCAAATAAAAGCTTTTCGCCAGCTAATTTCCCGATAGCTTTGGCCACCAAAACCTCTTTACCAGAACGACTAGCCGAGGTGACTTCTTGTAGGCGTTTTTTGGGATTCTCCGGAGGTTTGGTGGCCAATGCCTTCAGTTTGGCTACTCGTCGTTCCAATTCCTTCACTTTTCGAAAGAAATCTTCATTGTCCCCTTCGTTGGCCCATTGACGAAAACGGCGGATCATCAGCTGCAACCGTTGGATTTCTTTTTGCTGCAGGTCGTAGTCTTTTTGCATGGCTTTGATCCGCTCTTTTTTCAATAAAGCATACTTCGTGTAATTCCCAGGATAAGATACCAGGCCATCCGGTTCGATTTCGACAATTTGCTGGACCACATTATCCAAAAATTGTCGATCGTGACTGATGACGACGTAAGCTTGCTGGGTATGAGCTAGCCAACTTTCTAGCCACTGAATACCCGCTAAATCCAAGTGATTGGTGGGCTCGTCTAACAGGAGTAAATCAGTTTTAGCTGTCAAAACCCGGGCCAACTCAATCCGGACTCGTTGTCCCCCACTGAGTGCCTGCAAAGGCGCATCCAGTTTATCCCCCACTCCTAGACCTTTTAGCGTCCCGCTGATCCGATCTTCTAACGTATAGCCCCCAGCCTGCTCATAATCTTCCTGTAATTTGCCATAATGGGCTAAAACCCGTTCAAAATCAGCTTGAGGATCTTGCATCTTGGCTTCTAACTGACGCAGGTTTTTTCGTAAACTTCCCAGTTCAGTAAAACTTGCAAGCAAATAGTCGCGAACCGTCTCTTCAGTTAGCGGCAATTGCTGCGGAACATAGCCAATGCGTAAACCTTTTCGCCGGGCGACGATTCCTTTAGTAACCCCTTCTTCACCGGTGAGAATCTGTAATAGCGTGCTCTTTCCGCAGCCGTTCATCCCCACCAAGCCAATCTTATCCCCTTTATGAAGGGTAAAGGATAACTGGCTAAAAATCGGGGTGGTGCCATAGTTTTTTTCGATATCTTTTAGTTGAATATACATGGTTTTCTCCTTTTAGTAACCATCTATACCTTGAATACTTAGCCTGGATAATGGGACACCAACATATGCGTTGGGCTTTCGTAGGCTTACCTGAAATGGGCCAACTTATGTGGTGCCAGCTTTTCTAAAAAAAACACGATCAGGACAAATTGCCATGACCGTGTTATTTATCAGAGTCTTTATCAAGGATACTCAGGTTTCATGGTCGGTTATTTTCTTCAATTACTAGCATTTTTGGGCAGACTTCCCCCATAGTGCGTAATTTAAAAGTAATGGTATGAGAAAACCCGATATGGGTCAGTTGCAAATTTTTGCATGCTGTTATTTTTTTCATACCGACCATGAATTATCCCTCCCTACACCTTAGGATTAACTGCTTCACTTTATGATAGCATGCTCCTCTTTAAAAACCAAGCGCGAAAAAAGTAGTTCTGCTATTTTTCCATAAGGGAATAAGGTAAAATAAAACTATCTCACAATTTTTTTAAAATATCGTTATTTATAGGAGGTCTTATGGAAAGACACACGCCCCCGCCAAGTTTTGATTTAAAAGGTTGGCAAAAAAATATTGGCTTGTTCCTCTCTGGTCAATTTTTATCTGGTATTACCAGCATGGTAGTACAATATGCCATCATTTGGTACTTAACAAAAGAAACTGGTTCAGCAACTGTTTTAAGCTTAGCCACCTTATTAGGAATGATCCCGATGGTGTTACTCAGTCCCTTTGTCGGCCCCTTTGTCGATCGTCTCGATAAGAAGAAATTATTAATTGTAACTGATACGATTGTAGCCGGTTTTGCCTTAATCTTATCGATTGTAGGGACTGTTTCGGATCGTTTTCCATTGTGGCTAGTCTTCGTTTCGTTGTTTATGCGTTCTTTAGCTCAGACATTTCAAATGCCCACCATTCAATCAATCTTGCCACAAATGGTGCCACAAAATGAGTTAACTCGGGTCAATGGCCAACTGGGGATGGTTCAATCCGCCAATATGATCATCGCACCCGCGTTAGGAGCGTTCCTTTTTGCGGTGGTTCCCATGAATTTTTTGATTTTATTGGATGTTTTAGGGGCCCTTTTAGGGATTGGTTTGCTGGTGTTTGTCCGGATTCCAAAAACGGAGGCCTTAGGGGAACCAGTTCATCTTTTGACGGACACCAAACTGGGCTTCTCCCTACTTACGAAAAATAAAGGGTTATGGTCCCTGACCTTAATCGGTGCTGCCTTTACCTTGATTTTTATGCCGGCAGTGAGTATGTATCCCTTGATGACGATGGATTACTTCCAAGGAACGGTGGGTCAAGCAGGACTCATTGAGGTGGTTTACTCGGTGGGAATGTTGGCTGGTGGCATCATCATTGGCGTCTTTGGCAAATGGAAAAACCGGATGATTCCTGTTTTGATTTCTTATTTTGTCATTGGAATCGCCTTTGCGTTATCAGGCTTATTACCAGGAAACCAATCTGGCTTCTTCTGGTTTGTCATTTTGAATATTGTAGCTGGTCTATCTACGCCCTTTTTTAACACATTACTCATGGCCATGATTCAGCAAAGCTATGAACCGATTTACCTTGGTCGTGTCTTAGGGGTTTTAAATTCCCTGATGAGTATTACCGGTCCAGTAGGGTTGATCTTTGCTGGTCCGTTAGCCGATCATATCGGGGTGGAAAAACTCTTTATTATCGCAGGCCTCGGTACGATAATATGTGGCTTGGTTAATTTATTTTTGCCAATTGCTAGAAATTATGATCTACAATTACAACAGCAATTAAGCCAGAAGAACAACGATACTCCTAGTCCTAATAATTAAAAAAATACGGGAAAGTGCCCTACTACCTGAATGGTAATGGTCGCACTTTCCCGTATTTAATTTAAAGGACTTCTTCTGCCGCCATCACTTTGCGCTTGCCTAGCATTTCAGTAAAGTACAAGAACAGCAAGATTAAGCTTAAACTACTCGCGATTGCCCACCAGTCGGCAGCAATCGGATACGCGTAAAGAGTGACTGCATCCTTCCAGATGGTAAACCGGTCTAAATCCTTGATAAAGCTGTTGACCATCCCGTTAGTTAGCACCTGCATAACTATACTCACAAGGACAAACCAACCACCTTCCGCTAATAAATCAGTGATCAATTCCACCTGCCAAAGTTTGGGAGCTTCGGCAGCTAATTGAGGGGCTTGTTCCACCCAAGGCTCGTGATGTTGTCGATAAAAGCTGATAAAGTAAACCACTAAGCCTAGCCACAAGAGCAAGGTCAGTATCAATCCAGCTCCTCGTAAAAGATCTAACAGCAGGACAATCGATACTGTTTGTGAGTCGGGGTTAAACAGACTCATCGTCTCTTCTAAGCGCCGCCAATTCGTAAAAAAGACGAACATTCGCGGTGCAAAGAAAGCCAATGCCCATAATCCCGCTAACCCTAAATAATAGCGTAAAAAGCGTCTTTTTTGCCAAAATAGAATGCCAATTTGAATGATGGTAGCAAAGAATAAAGTTACTTTTTTCATCCTACCGCCTACTTTCCTAACCTTTATCGAGATTATATCTCAAAGAATTTATAAGCTTACCTTCCAACAATTTTACTGGAGGATAAGCTTATTTCCTTCGTTCCTTTCATCTTACCAGCTTCATTTCAACTAACGAAGAAAGGTTATTTTCCAATGCTTCTTGTTGAAAGAAAGGTTAATCCAACTCCACTTTGCCGGTATAAAGTTGGTAATACAAGCCTTTTTCTTGAATTAAGGAGTCGTGATCCCCTCGTTCGATAATCCGGCCGTGATCTAAGACCATGATGACATCCGAGTTTTGGATGGTAGACAGTCGGTGAGCGATGACAAAGGCGGTGCGCCCGGTCATCAGCTTATCCATCCCCTCTTGAACGATGCGTTCCGTCCGAGTATCGATACTGGAGGTCGCTTCATCAAGGATCATCACCGGAGGATCCGCAATCGCTGCTCGAGCAATTGCGAGTAATTGGCGTTGCCCTTGAGATAAGCCTTCACCATCGCCGGTAATCACCGTGTCATACCCTTCTAGCAGATGCTTGATAAAGGTATCGGCATTGGCTAATCTAGCTGCTGCTTCGACTTCTTCATCGGTAGCCGTCAGTTTGCCGAAACGGATATTTTCTCGAACAGTACCAGTGAAGAGGTGCGTATCTTGTAAAACGATTCCTAATGACCGTCGTAATGAATCTTTTTTGATTTTTTGGATGTTGATTCCGTCGTAACGGATTTTCCCCTCTTGGATATCGTAGAAGCGATTAATCAAATTGGTAATCGTCGTTTTTCCCGCACCAGTCGCTCCAACAAAAGCGATTTTTTGACCGGGATTGGCGTAGATATTGATATCATGTAAGACGATGTTTTCTGGCACGTAGCCAAAGTCCACGTCTTCAAAGACTACATCACCCGTCAGCTTGGTAAACGTAGTCGTGCCATCAGAATGGGGATGTTTCCACGCCCACATGCCGGTGCGTTCCGGTGTTTCCACCACTTTTCCAGCAACTTCTTTAGCGTTGACCAATGTGACATAGCCTTCATCGGATTCGGATTTTTCATCCAACAAGTCGAAGATCCGATTTGCTCCAGCCAAGGCCATGATGACAAAATTGATTTGCTGGGAGATTTGGCTGATGGGGCCATTCAGCGAACGGCTTAATTGTAAGAATGAAGCAATCATCCCCACCGTCAAGCCACTGATGCCATGGATGGCAAAGAGACCACCGATGATGGCAATCAAAATGTATTGTACATTTAATAAGTTCATCATAATCGGCATCAATTGGTTTGCGTTGACGTTGGCTAGCGTCCCACTTTCTTGGAGAGCGTCATTGACTTGATCAAAATCGGTGATTGCTTGCGCTTCATGATTGAACACTTTAACCACTTTTTGACCGTGCATCATTTCTTCAATGTAGCCATTGACTTTCCCTAAATCTCGTTGTTGGGCCCCAAAATACCGACCACTTCGCTTAGAAATAAAGCGAACAACATTCAACATCAAAAAGACGGACACCATGACAAACAAGGTCAACGGTAAACTTAAGCTAAACATGGCAATAAAGACTGAAATAAAGGTGATCAATGCGGACATCAAGTTGGGAATACTTTGAGAAATCATTTGGCGTAAAGTATCGGTATCATTAGTGAAATGACTCATGATATCCCCATGGGCATGACTATCAAAATAACGAATCGGCAAAGTTTCCAGATGGGTAAACATCTGATCCCGGATTTTCTTTTGGGTACCTTCGCTGATTTTTACCATGGTAAAGTTATAAATCAAACCCGCCGCTACACCGACGAAATAAATCAGTGCCATTTGCATTATCGCTTGTAGTAAGCCGGCAAAGTCAGGATTGCTTTGGCCAAGCATCGGTGTGATGTGCTTGTCGATGACCGTTTGAATAAACAGTGACCCTTGGACATTGGCAAAGGCCGAAAGTACTATCATGACAAAGACCATGATTAGTTGCAATTTGTAATCACTGAACATCAACTTCAAGAGCCGCTTTAAGGTTCTTAATGGTGAAGCAGTGTTGATTCCTGGATTATTCCCCATGTTCACCAAATCCTTTCCCTTGAGATTGATAGACTTCTTGGTAAATTTGATTGGATTGCAAGAGTTCCTCGTGGGTTCCGAGTCCATTGATTTTCCCGTCATCCAGAACAATAATCATATCAGCGTCTTGAATCGAAGTAATTCGTTGGGAAATAATCAAGGTTGTCGTTCCAGGAATCGCTTCTTTTAAGCCGGCACGAATGGCTTGGTCAGTGCGAGTATCAACTGCACTGGTGGAGTCATCTAAGATTAAAATTTTTGGCTTTTTCAAAAGGGCACGGGCAATAGTTAGCCGTTGTTTTTGCCCTCCGGAGACATTGGAACCACCTTGTGCAATCATCGTGTCGTATTTATCAGGAAATTCTTGAACAAATGGATCCGCTTGGGCAATTTTCGCTGCCGCCATAATCTCTTCATCGGTGGCGTGCTCGTTGCCCCATTTTAAGTTTTCCTTGATCGTGCCAGAAAACAAGACATTGTTTTGTAAGACCATCGACACTTGATCCCGTAATGTTTCAATGTCATATTCCCGAACATCGCGACCGCCTACTAGGATGGCCCCATGGGTTACATCGTATAAGCGGGGAATCAGTTGTACGAGGCTGGATTTCGAACTACCTGTCCCACCAATAATACCCACTACCTGGCCAGATTTGATCTCTAGATTGATGTTTTCTAATACTAGTTTGTTCATATCATCTGAATAACTAAAGCAAACATCTTTAAATTGGATACTGCCATCGGGGACGTTCATAACAGGATTTTTAGGATTGGTAATCTGACTTTCTTCATTAAAGACTTCGACGATTCGCTCAGCAGACGTCCGGGCAATCAAAATTTGCACGAAAGCCATGGAAATCATCATCAGGCTCATTAAAATTTGCATCGTGTAGTTAAACATGCTGACTAACTCACCAGTGGTTAAACTGGTGTCCACCACGATTAACTTCGCACCAACCCAAGACAATGCCAACATACAAGTATAAATGGCAAACTGCAATAAAGGCATATTAAAGGCAACAATCCGTTGGGCTAAGGTAAAGTCTTGATAAACCTTGGTAGAAACCTCATCAAATTGCTTTTCCTGATGTTTCTCCCGGACAAAGGATTTGACGACGCGGATCCCTTGCAAGTTTTCTTGAACAACATTGTTTAGGCGGTCATAAGTATGAAAGACTTTAATGAATAATGGATGGGCAAAGTGAATCACGACAGCCAAACCAATTGCTAAGAACGGTAAGACGGCCACATAGATTAAAATTAAGCGGGCATTGATGAAGCCCACCATCGTTAAGGAGAAAATCAAGAGCAAAGGACTCCGCACCAACATCCGGATGATCATTTGAAAGGCATTTTGGACATTGGTCACATCCGTCGTCATCCGCGTAATCAAACCCGCAGTAGAGAAATGATCGATGTTCGCGAAGGAAAAACCTTGAATCCGTTCAAAAATATTGTGGCGTAAGTTGCGGGCGAAACCAGCAGAAGCCACCGCTCCTTTTCTAGCTCCCATAGTGCCGCAAAATAGCGCAAAAAGCCCACAAACAAAAAGCAAAAGACCGTATTTGACTATCGCTCCTGCATCACTTTTGGCGATACCTTGGTCGATCATGGCTGCCATGATCAAAGGCATGATAACATCCATGATCACTTCGCCACTGACAAATAATGGCGTTAAAAGGGTATCTTTTTTATAACTACCCACATTAGCTAAAAGGGTTTTTAGCATAGATTTCTTCCTTTCTATTTTTATATCGGAAATCAAAAATAATCAAAGAGACGATAGGACTATACCTCTCCCACGTCTCTTTTTTGAGCTATTCCGTCTTATTAACTGTAGCGGAATAAAAAAACAATTACAAGGCTTGACATTTCAAAAAAGCCACACATAGTTAACATAATATAATTATGCTAACTTAGTTTAAGTACCGCCCTAATAGTCCAATTAACTCCTCTGGGAAACCCTTGAGATCCGTGATATCCAAGAAACGGTGTTCTCCATAAATCTCGCGAATAATCTCTTGGTCTTCCCCGATAGCCGCTGCTAAAAAGATGATGCCTTGGCGTTCGTAGTCAGCGATGACTTGTTGGATATCTTCACGAGCTTTTTTGCCAGTATAATCTGGCAATGCCTTGGGTTGACCATCTGAGATCGATAGTAAGACTTTCGTCGTAGCTGTCTCGTGACTCAAAGCGTCGGCGAGCAGGCGCAACGGTACCCCATCGCGATTGTTTTGCCGGGGCTTCATTCCAACTAATTTGCCAGCAACCTGAGAATAGTCATCACTAAACTCTTTGTAAGAGTAAATTGAAGTTTTTTCCCGTGGCGAAAGATCAGCGGTATCGCCATACACCATGAATGGTAGTGCCAGTTCTTGTGAAAATTCCAATACTGCTAGAGCGGCTTTTTTAGCTGCATCTAGGCGTCCCTCTCGAACCATTGAACCAGACTCATCCACTCGTAAAGCAATTGCTAATGAAGGCGCTTCGTGAGGCGGATTTTTCTTCTCAAAGGTGCGAAAATCTTCATACGCAACACGACTCGCATCAAAACGCGTCCCAGTGTATAGGCCTCGATGAAATGAAGTACTGGCTTCGTTTTCGAGGATTTCCTTGAGTTTGGTGATTAAGGGTCTGACTTGTGGACGAATTTCCCGTAACATTTCTTGAGCCCGTTTCTCATCTGTTGCGGTGGCATGGGGACGATGAATAATCAGCCCTTCTTTAGCATGGCTAGTAGCTCGAAATAGTTTCCGGGCGGCTTGATTCAACCGTCTTTTTTTCTGAGTTTCATCTTCAAGGATTGTTTCCACCGTTGCACCGGTCTGGGGTTCACTTTCAGGATTACCCTCAGTCCCTCCTGAACTTTGCGCCACGCTATCATTGCGTTGCTGACTTTCTGGTAGATCCTCAGAAGCCTTCGCAGCTGTTTCTTGTTGAGACGCATCTGGGGTCGCAGTCTCAAGGTTGTCTTTTGTTAAGGAATCTGAGAGAGCCGCAGCATCCTCAGCCGCTTCGGAAACTAAAGTCACAGCTTCCTCGGTAATATTGCGGGCAGCTGCTTCTTCTTGATTTAAACGCCGTCCCTGTTTATACCCCTGTAAAGGTTGTCCGTGATACCAGCTGGACAAGTCTTTTAAAAGACTACTGCTAGATAAGGTCTCTTCCAAGATTTTCAATTCTGTCGGCTCGGTGGTGAGCTTATAAAGAACTTTGGGATACAAAGTTTTTAAAGGGTCTTGTCCTTGCTTGAGGCTATTCACCCAATAAAAATACGAGCGCATCCCCGCGACGCCTTTGATGGCATTCGCTTTGGCGGCCTCTTCTAAAAGACGAATGATTTTTGCCATCAACAGCAAGGGTTCTTCTTCAGTAAAGCCTGTTTTGGCCTCCCCGCGACTAACCATGACTTCCAACGGTGGTAAGTCCATCTTTTCAGCATGTTGCATACGATCCCGTAAAGATTCATTGAGGGGGCGAGTACCTTGATAGTTACGGTTGGTGGTGATTACGACGACACAGTCAGGATGTCGTCGGACGAGACCAGTCGGTGTATTCAGCATCCCATTGGCTTCTAACGCGGAATTAAGAGCTACCATCACGGAAGCATCGCGAATCACAGTCGGTTCTTGGATTTCCAGAAGATAGCCTTTTTCCAATGCACGTAAGATTTCTGATGGATAAAAACGATATTGTACAGGGGTGACACTACTATTTTCAATCCGCGCCACCAGTTGGGCAAGTTTTTCCTTGGCCCCAGCTGGTGGGAGGGAAAAATGCTGTTCAATCAAGGTTAAGACTGCTTGCAAACTATCCGTTTGGTAGATGGCTTCCAACAGGTCTCCATCTGCCTCACAGTCTTCTGTCACGGGTAGTAAGGCGCCAAAGACATCGGATTTGTCCATATCGGCAAAACAGGTCACTTTGGTATAAGGTAGCTGTAATTGGTAGGACAACGCTTTGGCTAGTTCGGTTTTCCCAGAACCAGCATCTCCTTCCAAAAGGACATTGAAAATCTTGAGTTCGGGATCATCCCAGTTGGCTTTGATTTCAGAGGCCACCCGCAGTTCGACTTCACCGGTTTGGTGACTGGCGGGTTTTTGCCAAATCATTTTTTGTTCCAATTTACTAAAGACCCGACCGGCTGTTACTTCGTATTCTGTCAACGGTTTCCCCTCCTCAATAGCCAGCTTCCTCTAATAATCGTTTCAAGGTACGCAAGCGCTGCCCTAATAATTCTCCATCTTTTTGGAGCAAGTCATGAAAAGCAACAATATCCTCATCAATTGTTGGATTACCTGTCGCTACTTCAACAGTCATACGGTCACCTTGTAAGCCGATAATATCGACTTGTGGGTTTTCAGGGTTATAAAACTTGTCATAGCGATAAGCATTTTGAAAATACAAACTCCCCTGGGCTAAGAAAATCGCCATATCTAAAATGCGGCTAAAGGGTTGACTATCAAGGGTTTGCCACCCATCCCCTTCTTTTTGCAGCAACGTACCAAGCAATTCTTGATTGTCTGCTGATAAGCCTAGCGTTAGTTTTTTTTCAGGCTGGCTTTGGGCTAAGCGCCCATCAATTTGTTGGTAATTATCAACTTTTAGTACAGGTTTTTGCTGTATCTCTTTTTCATTCATTGTCGTCATCCTTTATTCAACGTGTTATCTAAATTATAACGAGTCCCAGCCGAAGTGCCAAACAATCGGTTTTTTCGGTGGGGAGACAAACGCGTGGAGCAGATCTTAGTCAAAAAAAAGAAGATGTCGCCACATCTTCTAATCACTATGAAATTAATAAGGAGAAATCGCAATTCCAATCGCCTTTTCACCTAAATGAGTACCAATCACTGGTCCAAAATGGCCGATGGTAATCTGAGCCTCAGGATATTTTTCTTGTAACTTGGCTTTCTCAATTTTTGCGACTTCTAAATTATTGGCATGAATAACAAAAAATTGTACAGGTTGGTCAATCGCCGCCGCTTTTTGCCCAACGATATCTTCGGCACGAGCAAAGGCTTTTTTGCTGGAACGAATCTTTTCAAAGAGAACAATTTTACCTTCTACAAAGGTCAAGATCGGTTTGATTTTTAATAAACCACCTAATAACGCTGCCCCATTAGTCAGGCGCCCCCCGCGGACGAGGTTATTTAAGTCATCCACGATTAAGTAGGCATAGACATTGTCCCGAATAAATGCCAGTCGTTCTTTGATTTCTGCTAAAGAAGCACCTGCATCATTCATATCTAAAGTGGCTTTCACCATATTTCCCATCGGCATGGAAGTAATTCGTGAATCAAAAGGGATAATCTTCAATCCAGAAAAATCATCCTTAATCGCTTCTAAGGTGCTGACAAAACCGGAGATTCCAGCTGATAAGTGAATGCTGATAACGGTGTCGTAGCCTTGTTTTTGTAAATCATCATATAATGCCAAGACTTCGCCTAAAACCGGTTGTGAGGTTTTAGGAAACTCTTTACTGGTATTTAACATTTCATAAAAGGCATCGGCTTCAATGTCTTGCCCTTCGCTATAACTTTTTCCATCGATAATCACGGGAATCGGAATCACAAATAAATCTGGATGCTGTTGGATATCCTCTGGTAAAACCGCCGAGCTATCGGTAACGACTGCTAATTTCATGTAAAATCGAACCTCGTTTCAAGATTTCCTGAAGCGTCTTTCGCAAAAAAAAAGACAATTCAGCTAAGAACATATTACTAAATATAGCACAAAGCGACTTGAATGGAAATATGCGAACCGGAGAAAAAAAGTGTTTCGTTTCGCATAAGTGGCCAGCTGTTGAATCATCGAGTCCTTTCCTTTCGGTGGTACATTGCTTTGAACTACTCAGAAAGTTAAAACAAACAGTCGGTAATCGTTGGGTTCGTTTCAGTCAGCTACGTCTATCAGGAAAAGCTACTACAAGTCCCTCTGAACTTGTGAGTAGCTTTCGAATTTGCTGCTTATTTTTCCCAAAAAGACTTGATGGCTTTTTGATTTTTGTCTTGATCGATGACGAGGACGCTACCGCCCGCATAGTCTACTCCGTAAGACCAAGAGTCGTCAACAGGAATCGATAAGCGATCCACCCCACCGGCGCCTTTAGCAATAGAAATAGTATTTTTTAGGAGATAGCTCATGGGCAAATTGGTGGCCGCCTCACCCATCACTTTACCACCAGCAAATGGCAGTTTTGCTAGCACCAAGGGATTTTTCATCCCACTAAAGACTGCGTTCATGACCTGTTGCTGGCGGCGGACCCGTCCAAAGTCCCCTTCCTCATCCATACGGAAACGAGCATATTGTAACAAGGTTAACCCGTCCATCTGTTGTTTGCCAGCTTTGATGGGTACTTCGAGATTTTTGCTCATGTCTTTTTCGGCATCAATTGTGACACCATTTGGAAACAGTGTATCAATCACACTCTCAAAAGATTGGAAGTCAACAATCGTATAGTAACGGCATTCAATTCCAAAATTCTGTTTGAGGGTTTTCCGCAACAATTCTGCGCCGCCATATGCGTAAGCCGCATTAATCTTTGTTTGCCCCACTCCGGGAATGTCGACTAGGGTATCCCGCATGAAGGAAATGAGCTTCGGCTTTTTCGCCGGTCCGTCTAACTGCAGTACCATAATCGTATCAGCTCGGGCATTTTCCCCTTCCCGACTATCGCTTCCCAGCAATAAAATATTGCTGGAACCATCGCTGTTTTTAAAGCCGTTAAAAGTGATGGCTTCTTGTTTGTCCATGTCGGCCCCTTGGTTAGCAGTCCATTTACCAGCAAAATAGGCCCCCACACAGAAGATTAACAACAGCAAAACTAGTTTCACGAAAAAGCGTAGGAAGCGATGTTTCTTGCGCTTTTGCGGTTTTTTTGGTCTGGGAGCCTTCCCGTTGGAACCGGGACCCTGTGGTGGTTGTTTCCCACCAGTTCGTCTAGCCGTTGGTGTTTGTCCTTCGTCTGGGAGAGTTTCCATATCCTCTGTTGTCCATTGCGGATCGGAGTTACTTTCTTGGGTGATCTGTCGACGAGCAAAGAGTTTCCCCTTGTCTGCGCCAGCTAAATCTTCATATAATTTCTTGTTGCGGTCTTTGCGACTATCCAACTACGCCACTCCTATCTCATCTTGATGTATCCGTATCCTTTGATAACTAAGTACAGGATACCCTACCTCTTGGCAAATGTCTTTCGTCTTTGAAAATTTTACTCTTTTTTAGAAGATCTTGCTACGAACGACTTTGTCACATAGCAAAATGAAGCCCGACTGTTCGGAAGACGCGATGTTTTCCGTCAGCAGAGCTTCATTAACTTATTTTTATCGACTGGAGTCCGTTATCGTAGTAACCGGATAAGCGCCGAGATTGCGCACTGTGGCTCCTAATAAAGTAATTTCTTCCAAAGCATTGGCAATTAAACGTGAGGATTGTTCACAAACCAAATCAATTACAAAGAAGTATTCCCCAAGGTGGGTTTTTAACGGTCGAGACTCGATTTTTGACAAGCCAATCTTTCGCCAACCAAAAGCCGCTAAGATTTGGTGAAGGGCACCTGGCTGGTTCGACGGTAAGGTGACCAACAACGTCTGCTTAGCGATATTTGCGCCGGTTTCAATTTGTGCTGCTGATTTTTGCTCTTCCTGAGGGGCCTTTTTGACCACCCAAAAACGGGTCTGATTCACCGCATTGTCTTGGATGTTCGTTGCGGCAATGGTTAGTTGATAGCGAGCAGCGGCTTGTGTTGAGGCGATAGCTGCATAGCCTTTTTCAGGATGATCTCTGACGTATTCCGCCGCCGCTGTGGTCGAAGAGACCGCCTCAAGTTTTACTTTAGGAAAATGCCGCTCCAAATAAGTCTGACTTTGAGCTAACGCCTGGGGATGGCTCATGATGGTTGTGATTTCAGCCAGCTGAGTCATTGGTGAGACCAACAGCTGCTGTTTGATCGGTAAAATGACTTCTTCAATCACCTGTAAATTGCTCTTATGAAAAAGGTAATCAATCGTCGCATGCACCGAGCCTTCCAAAGAATTTTCGATAGGCACAACGCCACAGTCACAAGTCCCTTCAGATACGGCTTGCAGACAGTTTGGAATGGAGGGAAAAGCATGTAACTGAGTTTTGCCAAATAAAATTTGAGCAGCTTGATGGGTAAAGGAGCTTTGTGGGCCTAAATATCCAACGATCATAGCTTTCCTAACCTTTCTATAATTTCGGTGGCGATAATGGCGGGAGTTTTATCATCGGTTACCACTACCAGAGAGGCTGCTTCTTGGTATAGAGGCAGCCGCGGTTGTAAAATAGCTGTCACTTCAGCGGCAGTTTTTTCATCTGCCAAAGGCCGTTGATTTTGGGTATCCTGACTGATTCGTCGATAGAGCTGGTCAGGGTTCGTTTGTAAATACACTACGTTGGGCTGTCTTTTAAGCAACTGATGATTTTGGGGTTGCAAAATGATCCCCCCACCACAGGCTACGACGGCTTCTTGAGCTACTATTTCCTGCAGGATACGGCTCTCGATTTGGCGAAAACTCGCTTCTCCTTGAGTTGCAAAGTAATCGGCGATGGACATTTGGATTTCGGCTTCGATGGCGGTGTCTAAGTCCACAAAAGGCAAATCTAGGTCAGCAGCCAATTGGCGTCCCACCGTACTTTTACCAGCCCCCATAAAGCCAATCAATAAAATGGCGGTCATTTATCCTCACTTCCTTTTCCCATCAATGTTTGGATATCCTCAAAAAAGCTAGGATAAGAAACCGCCACTGCTTCTGGCCGGAGCAATTGAGTCTCCCCTTTGGCTATTAACGAGGCAACCGCTAGCATCATGCCGATTCGATGGTCCCCACGAGAATCGACGACCGCCCCATGAAGTGGCGTTGGTCCCTGAATCACTAAGCCATCATCTGTTGGAGTGATATCGGCTCCCATTTTTCGTAATTCCGCTGCCGTCGCATCGATGCGATTGGTTTCTTTGACTTTCAATTCTTCCGCGTCTTTGATGATCGTCTTACCTGTCGCTTGCGTTGCTAACAAGGCAATAATCGGCAATTCATCGATAAGTCGTGGAATAATCTCTCCAGAAATGGTTGTCGCCTTTAGTTGTGATGTCTTAATCGTCATTGTAGCCGCTTGATTTTGTTGATCGAGATGATCGAGGGTTAAATCCGCTGTCATTTGCTTCATAACGTCGATAATTCCAGTTCTTGACGGATTGATACCGACATTGGTGAGCAATAGCTGACTGTTAGGGATGATGGCTCCTGCGACTAAGAAAAAGGCCGCTGAAGAAATATCACCAGGAACGATTACTTCTTGGCCGGTAAAGGTCTGTGGCCCCTTAACAGTAATGGTCTTGCCATCGCTAGCCGTCTCAATCTGGCCGCCGAATTGCTTGATCATCTCCTCGGTATGATTGCGGGTTGCTTCCTTTTCAATGATGGTTGACGTCCCAGAGGCTTGTAAGGCTGCAAAAATGATTGCAGATTTTACTTGGGCACTGGCAACCGGCAAGTGATAAGTAAGTGGCTTTAAGTTTTTAGAGCCGACAATGGTGATTGGCGGAAACTCACTATTTTTTTCACCGGTTAACTTTGCTCCCATCTGATTTAGTGGCAGCATCACTCGATTCATAGGGCGTTTTGCCAGAGAATCATCTCCGAATAAAGTGGTGGTAAAAGGCTGCCCAGCTAAGATGCCCATCATCAGCCGAATCGTCGTGCCAGAATTACCGACATCGATGGGTGTATCATAGGCTTGTAAACCATTGAACCCGACACCGGTGACGGTAATCGTCTCGCCATCATCAGTGATTGGAACCCCTAGTTTTTTAAAAGCCTGAAGGGTCGCTAGACAATCTTCTCCTCGTAAAAAATTTTTGATAGTGGTCGTTCCTTCAGCTAACGCGCCAAACATGATGCTACGATGAGAAATGGATTTATCTGCTGGTATCTGTAGTGTTCCTTGTAATCCCTGTGAAGTGGGTGTCAGTTTCATGGTTTCCTCCTTGAAAAGTTTGAGTATTCTGTTTATTTGACGCGACAAGTATACGGTGTTTGGGTGGACAAACACGTTTTAGCCGCTTCAAGATCCCGCTGGTTTTTTAAAGAGATTTGTAAAACTCCCTGGATATCTTCGCGCGTTTCTTGAATCTTTAAGTTAATAATCGAAATCCCTGCTTCACCTAACAGTCCCGTAACTTCTGCCAAGACTCCGGGAATATCTGGTACATCCACATAGAGGTCATAAAAGGCTGGGATGGCGCCATTTTTATGGACAGGTAAACGATCCCGCGTATCTCTGGCGTGATGGAAAAATTGATAGATTCCTTCCCGGTCGCGATGGATCAACAATCGTTGGACCTTTGACATTTGTTCTTGCCAAAGGGTTAATTGGGACATCAAGGTTTCGCGATTACTCAAGAGAACATCGGTCCACATTAACGGATCGGATGAAGCAATCCGGGTGAGATCCCGAAAGCCCCCTGCTGCTAGTTGCTTTGCTCGTGGATGCTCTTGATTGAAATGGTCTGCTTGGTTGACGAGACTAGCCGCAATGATATGTGGCAAATGACTCAGCATTCCGGTAATTTCATCGTGCTCACTAGCTGTCAGTTCCACATATTTTGCTCGGGTTCCCGCAAAAAGTTCATGGAGTGTCTGGAGAGCCGCCTGATCTTTTGCCTGGGGAGTGAATATATAGTAGGCATTTTCAAATAGGTTTGCATCACAGGCGTTGACCCCCGATTTATGGGACCCCGCCATGGGATGCCCCCCGATAAAGGTAAAAGGTAAATTGGTTGCGGCTTCCATAATCACTGATTTGGTACTCCCTGCATCGGTGACGATCACTCCAGGCTTTAATCTCAACTGCGCGAGCTCCTCTAAATAGCTCAAAGTCACACTGACTGGAGTGGCAAAGACAATGATGTCGGCGGTGGGCGCAGCGGTCGCAAAATCTTTGGCGCAACAATCGATAATCCCCTTCTCAATAGCCGTCTGACAAGTCGTTGGGGAATGATCCCAGCCCACCACTGTTGTCTCAGGATGTGTTTGTCGAATCCCTTTCGCCAAAGAAGCACCAATCAATCCCAGCCCAATAATCAAAACTTGCTGGTTCATGGAACGTCCTCCTAATAGTTTTTCAGGTACTCCCGGTAAGTGGTCACTTGTTCTTTCAGCTCATCAAAGGAATCATGCCCAAATTTTTCCAAAAAGGCTTCTGCCATAACTGTGGCTGCGACATTTTCAGCGACTACCGAGGCAGCTGGGACGGCGGTACTATCCGAACGCTCGACACTGGCTTTGTAGGTCTCTTTCGTTTCAATGTCGACTGTTTGTAAAGGTTTGTATAGAGTGGGAATTGGTTTCATGACACCTTTGAGAATAATCGCCTCGCCGTTCGTCATGCCCCCTTCAAAGCCCCCCAGATGATCAGATTTACGAGTATAGCCTTGGTTTTCTTGCCAAAAGATTTCGTCCATCACTTGGGAACCTGGGAGTTTGCCAGCTTCAAAACCGATACCGATTTCGACACCTTTAAAAGCATTAATACTCATGATTGCTTGTGCCAGCTTAGCATCCAGCTTGGTATCCCATTGGACATAGCTCCCTAGACCTGCTGGCACTCCACCCATGATGACTTCCACCACACCGCCAATGGTATCGCCTTTTTTCTTGGTAGCATCGATTAAAGCCTTCATCTCGGCTTCCACATTTGGATCCACGACACGAACTTCTGAAGCTTCGGATCGTTTTTTGATTTCAGTAATGCTTAAGCCTTCTGGAATCGTTGCTTGGATGCCACCTAGCATAGTAACGTGACCGCAAACCGTCACACCTAGCTCAGCCAATAATTTTTTGGCGACTGCGCCAATAGCAACTCGCATGGTGGTTTCCCGCGCCGAAGAACGCTCCAAGACATTGCGTAAATCCCGGTGATGGTATTTCATGCCACCCACTAAATCGGCATGGCCTGGACGAGGCCGGGTGACTTTCCGAGTCCCTTTGGCGGTTTCCGGAACATCGGCGACTGACATGATTTCAGTCCAATTTTTCCAATCCCGGTTTTCGACCACTAAAGTCACCGGTGCGCCGATGGTTTTCCCATGGCGTACACCAGAGACAATCATTACTTGATCTTTTTCGATTTTCATCCGCCCGCCCCGGCCGTAACCGGTCTGGCGCCGAGCTAATTCGCAATTGATATCCTCCACTGTCAGTGGCATTCCGGCTGGCAAGCCTTCGATAATAGCGGTTAATTGCGGTCCGTGAGATTCTCCTGCTGTCAAATAACGCATAGTTTGCCTCCTTTTTCCTATCAAGGGATTATTTTTTTATAGTGGGAAAGGTCCCCCCAAATCAACTATTAGCTGCTTTTAAATAAGCCCGTAGATCTGTCAAGGGGAGGGTAACAATTTTTGCTTCCCCGATTGCTGCTAGTAAAATCAGTTTTAAATGATCCCCCCGAGCCTTTTTATCATGGGTAATCGCTTCGTAAAGTGCTGTTTCGTCCCAGTTCTCGGTGGTAGTAGGTAAATGGAATTTTTCGATCAGCTCTTTTAGTTGGGCAGTGCTTCCTTGAGGAGACAAGCCTTGCGCTTCTGCATGTTGGTTAATTTTCATAATACCAATGGCAACTCCTTCCCCATGGCTAATGACACCATAGCCAGCGGTTTTTTCCACTGCATGGCCAATCGTGTGTCCAAAGTTAAGAATTAAACGCATCCCATTGTCAAATTCATCGGCTTCTACTACTTTTTGCTTCACTTTCAATGTTTCAGTGATTACATACTCGGCATCCGCCAACAGGGCATCTTCATCAGGGAGTTTTTCCAAATGATGCCACAAAGCTAAATCGGCAATCGCAGCCGATTTGATAATCTCGGCAATCCCCTCTCGTATCCTTCTAGGGGCTAAGGTTTGTAAGACATCAGGATCGATTAATACCCCGTCTGGTTGACTAAATGTTCCCACTAAATTTTTGGCTTTTGCGGTGTTAACTGCGGTCTTGCCTCCAATGCTGGAATCCACTTGGGCTAATAGCGTTGTCGGGATCTGGATAAAATGAATTCCACGCATATATGTCGAGGCTGCAAAAGCTGCCAAATCACCAATTACCCCACCACCTAAGGCAATGATGCCATCCGAACGGGTAAAGCCTTCATCGGCTAAAAAAGCGTAGATTTCTTCGGCTTCCGCTAAGGATTTACTTGTTTCCCCGTGAGGAACTATATGGGTAGCTACCTCAAATCCCGCTTGCGTCACTGCGACACGAACCTGTTCTTCATATAATGAAGCCACGTTGTCATCGGTAATGATGGCGACTTTTTGAGGTTGCCATAAGTCTTGTAAAAAAGGACCGACTTGGGCTAAGCACCCTCGCTTTACTTGAATATCGTATTGATGGTCTTTCAAATGTACCGTTAACATAGCCATATCCCCTCAAATCCTTCAAATATTGTCCAAAAACTATTGAGATTTTTTTTATTTTTCTTGTTCGAGAGCCTTGATTTCCTGCATAGCCTTTTCCATGATGTCGACTTCTTTCATCATCTTCATGTAGGTTTTTTCATTTAAAGATTGAGGGCCGTCAGACCAAGCGTTAGCAGGATCAGGGTGAATTTCGACAATCATCCCATCCGCTCCAGCTGCTACCCCTGCGCGTGCCATCGGAGGTACCAAGTCCCAAATACCGGTACCATGGGAGGGATCGACGATAATTGGGAAATGACTCAATTTCTTAATCAAAGGGACGGCGCTTAAGTCAAAGGTATTGCGAGTCGCAGTTTCATAGGTTCGAATGCCCCGTTCGATGAAAATCACCGGCGATTTATCAGAAATTGCAATGTATTCGGCAGCATTTAACCATTCGTCAATGGTACCAGCAATCCCTCGTTTCAAGCCGATAGGTTTACCTGTTTTCCCTACAGCTTGCAATAATTTGTAATTTTGCATATTGCGGGCGCCAATTTGTAAAATATCACTGTATTCAGCCACCATCTCGATGTGACTTTCGTCCATAACTTCAGTGATCACCTTCATCCCAAACTCGTCAGCTGCTTGGCGAATGTATTGTAGGCCTTCTTCTTCTAAGCCTTGGAAAGCGTAGGGAGAAGTCCGTGGCTTGAAGGCGCCACCTCTAAGAATTTCAGCCCCACCAGCTTTGGCGATGCGGGCACATTCTCTGATTTGGTCTAACCCTTCGATGGAACAAGGTCCTGCCATGGTGACAAAATGACCATCACCAATTTTAACACCATCGACATCGACTACTGTATCCCCAGGATGGAACTCCCGAGAAGTTAATTTGTAAGTGTTGGAAATACGCACGGCTTTTTCCACGCCATCATAGCTATAAAATGAAACGTCTTGAACATTACGGGTGTCTCCTTTGACTCCGATGACGATATGTTCTGTCCCGGCATCAATATTGACATCCAGTCCTTCTTTTCGAATTCGTTTTACGACATTTTCCACTTGTTCCCGGGTAGCCCCCGGCTTCATAATCACGATCATTTTTCTAGCTCCTTTTTATTGTTCATTGCTGTCAGATTACCAATCTGTTTAGTTGTTGAGTAACGGGCGAACCGCCGCCAAGGGCATTTCTTTACCAGTCCAAGCCTCAAAAGCAGCGGCTCCTTGGTACAAAAGCATCCCCAGCCCATTGGCGGTTTTTAATCCTCGTTCACTTGCCACTTTGAGCAAATGCGTTTGGCGAGGTTCATAGATGACATCATAGACGGCAAGGTCAGGATGCAACAGTGTTTCCTCCGGTAAAGCCATTTCTGCCAACGCAGGTGCCATCCCTACGCGGGTAGCATTTACTAAGAGGCAACTTGCAGCTAAAGAGTTAGCCAGTTGTTGTTGCGGACCAGCTAAATCATATAAGGTAATTTCACAGCCTGTCGCTTGCGCAATTTTAGCTAATTTTTCATGAATCTGATCATAAAAATGATCTTTTCGATTGAAGACGTGAATGGTTTTCACCCCATCTAAGGCAGCTTGCGCAATGATGGCTGTACTGGCCCCCCCCGCTCCAAGAATAGTCAGTTGTTTGCCGATGGGATCGACTTCCAGATCAGCGAGACTTCGCATAAAGCCAATGCCATCGGTGTTATGTCCTTCTAGTTTACCATTTTTTGGGACAATCGTGTTGACAGCACCAATCAGTTTTGCCGCTGGTGTCAGTTGATCCAGATGAGGAATTACCGCCATCTTATAGGGCATTGTGACATTCGCTCCAATAAATGACAAGGTGCGAATCGCGGAAATGGCATCAGCTACTTCATTTACCTTGATATCAAAGGAGAGATACACCGCATCGATTCCTGTTTTTTCGAAGGCGGTGGTATGCATCTCAGGTGAAATGCTATGACGGGTCGGATTACCTAACAAACCTGCCAATCGGGTGTGTCCAGTGATGATTGCTGTCATCTGCTTTCCTCCTATAATTGACTTCCTTTTTCCGACTACGACGTGACGTTGCTAGCAACGTCAGTCTATCAAAAAAAGGGTGCTCACCGTGATGAAACTACAGTGAACACCCTCGAAACCCCTTGTCCGGACAAAGGATAAAAGAAAAGCCACTATAGATATCATCTACGGTGGCGATTAAGTCAAGTCAAAATCCCTTAGCCATCATAGATACAAACTGCTTACGTCTGTATCCATGCTTGATGAATACAGTCTATCTAAAATAGCTAAAGTAATACTTATTCAGTTGTGGTGTTAGTGATGGGTTCATCAAGATCGCTCCAAACTGTTTAAGATTGCATTCAGTATAGTCTGATTCAAATGAGGTGTCAACACTTTCTGTAAAAATAATCTTATTTTCTGTAAATCCAGTTATTCGTTTACGGGAAAATGGCAATTTATAAATCATCTTCAAAAAACAGCAACAGTTCCGGTAAGGTCAATTGCGCCTTTTCCGCAGCGCTTAAATCCTTTGCAATTTGCCCTTTTTTCATCAAAATCAAACGGTTGCCATATTGGAGGGCATCTTCCATATGATGGGTAATCATCAAACAAGTCAAGTTTTCCGCAGTCACCATTTCATTAGTCAAGGCCATCAAGTTTTTCGAAGTTTTTGGATCCAAAGCCGCTGTATGTTCATCCAATAAGAGTAACTCGGGTTTTGTTAAAGTAGCCATTAAAAGACTCAATGCTTGTCGTTGCCCACCAGAGAGATTTCCTGTTGGCGTATCGAGGTGATTTTCTAAACCGTTGCCGATTCTTTGACAGAGACTGTAAAAATATTCCTTGCGGGCAGCGATTTTTCGTGGCACCAAGCCTCGATGTTGGCCCCGCTTTTCAGCTAACAACAAGTTTTCGGCTACGGTCATGCGACCCGCTGTCCCCATTTTGGGATCTTGAAAAACGCGAGCGATGTATCTTGCCCGTGCTTCTTCCGCTTTTAAAGTGACATCGGTATCGTTAATCTTGATTTTTCCAGAAGTAAGCGGCAAAGAGCCAGAAATTGTATTAAACAAGGTGCTTTTCCCAGCTCCGTTGCCCCCTACTACCGTGATAAATTCCCCCGGCTCAATGGTTAGTTGAATATGATCGAGGAGGATGCGGGTTTCATCGATGCCATTTTTGATGCTTTTATACCCATTTTCTATGACTAAGCGACTCATTTTATTGCCCCTCCTTTTCAAATCCAGTAACTAAGTGCAAGGCATTTTTCAATTGTGGCACCATCAAGCAGACGGCTAAAATGGCAGATGAAATAATCTTCAGGTAAGTAGTATCAAAACCGGCAAAGATGATCAAGAAAATAATTAATTGATACAAAATACTCCCAATCACAATGGCGATTAACCGCTCAGCAAAGGTTAATTCACCAAAGAGCACCTCGCCGATAATGATTGCCGCTAGCCCAATAACGATCACGCCAATTCCTTTAGAGACATCAGCATACCCATCATTTTGCGAAATCAAAGCGCCTGCTAAAGCAATGACACCATTGGACAAAGTCAATCCTAAAATCTTCATGCGGTCGGTTTTAATTCCCAATGAACGAGCCATGGTTTCGTTATCTCCAGTGGCAATGTATGCTTGACCAAGATTGGTATTGAAGAAAAACAAGAGCAAACCAATTGTCACCGCCACAAAAATCGTCCCCAATAAGACAATGTCAAAATAATCGGGTAAATTGTGCTGGGTAAAAAAGTCTTGGATTTTCGGATAGTGATGTCCTAAGCCTTTATTGGGACTTTTCATGACATACAAAATCACCGAATTTAGCCCAGACATCACCAAAATACCAGCTAAAATGACGGGGATCTTGCCTTTGGTGTATAAGATTCCCGTCACCAAACCCGCTGCCATCCCAGCGACCACGCCTAGAAGCGTCGCCAGCACCGGATGGATCCCACTGGTGATGGCCGTTACACAGACGGCACCTCCTAAAGGAAATGTCCCCTCGGTGGTCATATCCGGAAAGTTGAGAATGCGGTAAGTCATAAAAATACCAATGGCCAGTAATGACCACAATAGTCCCTGCCCGATGGTAGAAACGATCATTGTAAAACGCCCCTTTATCAGTTCATTTAATAGTTGCCCTAGTGTAATAGCAAGTCTCTCACAAGTCCGTGAGCTGCCGCACATTAAAATTATTGGCTTTGCTTTTAATCGGTAAAACGAGCATCTTTGGTTAGCTCATCTGTCAGCCGGATTCCTAACGCTTCAGCTTGCTGGCGATTGATGATGGTTTCTCCTTTAGCAAAGGTATAAATCGCTGTGGTTGCAGGATCTGCTTCCCCTTTGGCTATTTGAGCAGCCATTTTACCGGTTTGGACCCCGAGTTCTTTTTGGCTAATCCCAATGGTGGCAACCCCACCTTGTTCCACCATCGTTTCGACTGAAGGGAAAATCGGCAGTTGTTGTTTTTCAGCCTCTTGTGCCACGGTTTCCATGGCATTGGCAATCGTATTGTCTAAGGGAATAAAAACAAAATCGACTTCTTTAGCTAAAATCTGGACGGTTTGGGCGACTTCATTGGTGGATGAAACTGGCTTATTCACCACTTCTAGGCCTAGTTCTTTCGCTTTTTCACTAGCTTTTTCTATTTGAAATTTAGAATTGGCTTCAGATGAGGCATATAACATACCCACTTTTTTGGCCTCCGGTAATAGCTTATGAGCGAGTTCGATGATTTCTTCTACAGGGGGCTGATCGGACACACCGGTGATATTAGCTCCGGGTGCTTCATTGGAGGCGACTAAATCTGCCCCTTTTGGATCGGTAACAGCACCTAAAACGATGGGAATATCTTTGTTTTTAACATTGTTGTCTAACGCTTGGGCTGCCGGCGTAGCAATCCCTACCAATACTTCTGATTTATCCTTTATCAATTGCTGGCTCATGGTATTGAGCTTGCTTTGGTCCCCTTGTCCGTTTTGGAAATGCAAGGTCAGGTTCTTTCCTTCTTCCAAACCTTCTGCAGCTAAGCCTTCCTTGATACCTTCATAAATCTGGTCTAATGCCGGGTGACTCATCAGTTGCAGAACGCCTACTGAATAGTGCTTATCCGCTGCTTTCTCACTACTTGAGGCACTTTCACTTGCTTTCCCAGCATTTTTTCCGCCTTGGAAAAGCCCGTAACCTACCAATACCAATACTAAAACTGCGACAGTTGCTAATAATCCTTTGTTTTTCATAAATATTCATCCTCTCGTGTTTGAAGTTCGACTGTTCTTTGTTGGGAAAACCAGTTGCGATCCTTCTACTTGCCAGTGGATAAAAAAAGACCACGTAGATATCGTCTCTACGTGGTCAAATCAGTCAAATGTCCAACATAGATACAAGTTTTAGAAGGATACTCTAAAAAGTTGTATCTATGGAAGGTGCTCCATCAATACAACTATCTACGCCAGATACGCCATGCTTGGGATTGTCCAGTAAGATAAGTTGAAAATGTCATGATGGTCACTCCTTTAATAAATTTTTCAGCCGCCTACTATTGCTGAGGCAACTGCTGAAGTTAAACCTAGGATACTCTATCCAACACCTAGCGTCAACTATTTTTTGCAAAAATTGAATAATCATCCAATCAGTAGTAATTGGTTATTTTTCGTCGATCGTTTTAATATTCCACATGGACAGACGATTTAGTTCAGGAATTAGGGCTGTCTCAGGCTCTTCCAGTTTGGAAAACTCCAGCCGATTCTTTTCAACCCCTTTTTCGAAAAAGACAAAGGTAATTTTGGTGGGATCAATCCCATATTTCTTGCCAATGTTTACGGTGTTGTAAACCAGTGGATAATAATAAAAGTCACGATTGAGATCGTCGTTTTGGCCAGCTAAAATCGCATCCACTTTGTTCCGCTGATCTCCATGAGGGGGAGCAAACATGACCGATACCGCCTTTTTTTTGGCAATAAAATCATCCTCTTGGTCATAGTCTAGCGGTTTGATCCGCGTGCCTGTTACTTGGGGATGGATGATTTCTTCGTATTCCGATTGCCGAATGTGGGCTTGGGCAACGACCATCGATAGGGAAAACAAAGCCACACAGCCGATAATTCCGACAAAGGTTAAAATCCCCCGCCGTTGATTCGCTGAAAACCATTTTTCCAAATCATTGTAAATGGCTACCGCTCCCTGTTTTATCGCGGCACCTAGTTGGGTGAAACGTTCCAAATGAAAGCCCTCCTTCGCCTCCTTACTCACCGTAGTCGCAACGATTCGCAAGAGTTCTCTAACATACTAGCATTTGCCTTGGAGGAGAGCAAGTGCCCTTTTTCTTCCTTTAAAAAAAACTACAAAAAAACGATAGTCTGCCTTTTCATTGTTGCTTACTTTCGGTATGATGAAAGATAGGAGAACACTTCCAACCTCTGAAGAATAGCAAAAGGAGTTGTTAAGATGGCGCATTTGTCAGATACGATTATGGATATCATGACCCCCGTTTTTCATCTCATCGTGGTGGGTTTGAATTTTCTCTCAATCCTCGTCCTGATTTGGGGTGTGGTGATTGCTGGTTACGATTTTATCAAAACAGAATTTAGCCAACCCGACCATGTGCGAGCGGCCCGCCACAATAACTTTATTCGCAATTTTCTAGGAAGTTATATTCTACTAAGTCTTGAAATTTTGATTGCGGCGGATATCATTGAGTCCATCATCAATCCCACTTATGAAGACATCATTCGTTTGGCCGCTGTGGTAGTGATTCGTACCGTGATTTCCTTTTTCCTACATCGAGAGATCAAAGACGCCTTGGAAGAAGAAGAGCACAGTCAAGAACAACAACAGCAAATCACCCGCAAAATACGTTAACAACTGGCGACTTACCTTAATTGGCGGTACCTTGAAACAGGTGCCGTCCTTTTTATTTCCCTCTAAGTCCGCTATAATAAGGACACGATACAATAGAAACGAGGAGATTCCATGTCTTTTGATGGCATTTTTACCCATTTGATGGTTACCGAATTAAATCAGCGTTTGCTCTCAGGGCGGGTGACCAAGCTCCATCAACCCTACCCCAATGAAGTCGTCTTGGTCATTCGGGCCCGAGGAAAAAATCATAAATTGTTACTTTCGGCTCATCCTACCTATGCTCGCGTCCAATTAACGGAGATGGCCTATGCCAACCCCGATACCCCACCTAACTTTATTATGATGTTGCGGAAACATCTGGAAGGGGCCATTTTAGAAGAAATTAGCCAGGCAGACAACGACCGAGTGATTCATTTTGCTTTTAGTCGGCGGGATGAACTTGGAGATGTCCAAAACTTACTGTTAATCGTCGAATTGATGGGACGTCATAGCACGATTTTACTGATGAATCAACAGAGTGGTAAGATTCTCGATGCCATCAAACATATTGGCTCTAGTCAGAATAGTTACCGTTCGTTACTCCCAGGTGTGGCCTATGTTGCTCCCCCAGAACAAGAAACTAGCAATCCTTTTCTTGCTAAAGATCAAGAGGTCTTCGAACGACTGTCCCGCTTACCAGAATTATCAGGGGCTGCTTTACAACGTCAGTTTCAAGGTTTGGGTCGAGATACGGCGGATGAACTGGCTTACCTGATGAGCCAACGCCCCAATGAAAAACTACCGGTTTGGCATGAGTTTTTTAATCGTCTCGCGACTAACCTTGCCCCTACTTTTTATCAGGTGGGGACGAAAGAGTTTTTCACACCTATTACCTACCAATCTTTAGCAAGACTGGCAGAAGAGTCACATCTTTTCCCGGATTTAAGCAGTCTCTTAGATGCCTTTTATCACGACAAAGCCGAACGGGATCGGGTGAAGCAACAAGGTGGCGAGTTGATTCGCAAAGTTGAAAACGAGTTGAAACGAAATCGCAGTAAACTGGCCAAACGCCAAAAAACCTTAAAAGACTCAGAGAATGCAGAGGAGTTTCGCCAAAAAGGAGAATTACTCACGACGTTTTTGTATCAAGTTCCTCGGGGAGCTTCTACAGTTGAACTGGCAAATTACTATGACGAAGATCGCCCGTTAACCATCGCCCTTGATCCGGCGTTGACCCCCAATCAGAATGCTCAAAAGTATTTTACCCGTTACCAAAAATTAAAAAATGCTGTCAAACTAATTCATACCCAAATAGCGGAGTCTGAAGCGGAGATTAATTACTTAGAATCAGTAGTTGCCCAGCTAGAAATTGCCGGTCCCTTAGATTTGGCAGCAATTCGTGAAGAACTCACTACTCAAGGGTATCTTAAAAATCGTAACCCGAAAAAGCGGAAGGAAAAGCCTTCTCAACCGGAGCATTTTCAATCCTCCGATGGCACTGAAATCCTGGTAGGTAAAAACAATCACCAAAATGATCAACTCACCTTACGCACGGCCAAAAAAACGGATATTTGGCTGCATGCAAAAAACATCCCCGGCTCCCATGTGATTATCAAAAGTGCGTCCCCCTCAGAGACTACCTTGTTGGAGGCCGCTGAATTGGCCGCTTATTTTTCAAAATACCGGCAATCGGCTCAAGTGCCAGTGGATTACGTCCAAGTCAAACATATCCGTAAGCCCAATGGTGCCAAACCTGGCTACGTTATCTACGAAAACCAGAAAACCCTCTATGTGACCCCTGAAGAAAGTCAAATCAATCGCTTACGGAAAAAACTATAATAAAACAGCGTGGACATGCTTCCGGAGACTCCTTCCAGCAAGTCCACGCTGTTTTATCGATAATCGATTATTGGCTTTGCGCCTTAAGACTAGCATTTTTCTTCCTGGGAAAGATAGCAAGCCTATCGTAACAAAGATGAAATTTTGCGCAGTAGGATTAACATGGCTTTAAAAGCACAACGCATATAGTCATTTCTAAGCAGAGAACGCTAAGAAAGACTAGCAAATGTACTTAAAGTTGGCGGCACTTGCGACACTTACTCTAAGTTTAAAGCTCATAGACAAAGCTAAAGATACGTTCGCGCATACAGTTACATCTAAGCAAAAACCGCAAGATGAACATGCAATGTCAAAGTGCTTTGTAATTAGTATTTTCCGGTCTAGCTATCGTCATGTCAATGCCTAGGTCACTAATTGCGCGACATCAAAATGACGGCATGATACGCCACTTAATTCCTGATAGATCAGCCTGTTGGGCGCATGATTTTTTAAAAGTTCTTTATCCACTAAAAAAACAGCAGTGCTTCAAATATTGAAGTTCTGCTGTTTCTTTGTCCTTTTATCCAATTCAAGGCACTCGCTAAAAGCAAGCCCTGCGATTGTCAATAAACTATTCGGTTCTATCTGGAAAATAATAGACGTCGCGTCCTTTTAACTCCTGCAATGGTCGGTTGTTTCCTTGCAAGATTTCCTCTTGAAACTGAGAGAGGAAAGCACGGGAAAGTTGGGCGATTTCATCAAAAACAAACCAGTTGATGGGCCCTTTGGTGGGAGGTGTCGTTAATGATCCGACATAGTGAAAATGGCTACGTGTTTTTGGTAAAAAGACACTTGGATCAAACACTTCTAAATGGCGATCCAAATCCCACACTGCTGATTGACGCAAAGGTCCCTCGGCCAGTATTTCTGGAGCAATTTCGCATAAGACACCAACGACGAGGTTATTGCCTTCTTTATCCATATGCACCAAATGAATTTCTACTGATTGCTGTTGGCCATCGATCCAATGCTCGCTAGGCAGATGATAATGAATATCTGTCAACGCATAATCCACGTTATTGAAGGTCACATAGCTGTCACATTCAAAGGGAATGAAGTGAATCGTATTTTTAAATTCTTTTTCGGTAAACCTTTCTGTCTGGTAATGAAAGGAGATTGCTTCAGATGAATCCACTATCTGGCTAGCTGCGTCATGTCGCAGGTGAATAGGCGACTGATAGCGAAAGGTTGCGCCTTCTGCATACCAGTCACACAAGGTATGCCAGTACTCAGGACCGTTGGCGCCACTGTAACTCCAGGGCACATCCATATTTCGTTTGACCATCTCCATCCTCCTCTCCTAATCCTGCAAAACAAGATGAATTCCAAGAACCTGTTGTGCCAGTTTACCCCTAAAATATTTTTCCAGCAAAAAAAGTGCTCAAGCTTGCAACCAGCCGTTTGGATCTTCTTTAAACCGTTGCAACAATTGCAAGTCTGCTTCATTGATGTAGTTGGTTTCCAACGCCGCTTGTATCAAGGTGGAGTAATTCGTCAAGGTTAACAAAGGAATGCCAGCTTTTTCAAAATTGGCTTGGCCTTTGGGAAGTTCATAGGTGAAAATTGCAGCAACGGCTAAAACATCAGCTCCTTCTCGTTTGGCTGCTTCAGCTGTCCCTAGAACCGAACCGCCGGTAGAGATCAAGTCTTCAATAATTACCATTTTTTGACCTTTTTCGATACGCCCTTCGATTTGATTGCCTTTACCATGATCTTTGGCTTTTGCTCGGATGTAAACCATTGGTAAATCTAAAATATCTGCCACCCAGGCAGCGTGAGGTACACCACCAGTAGCCGCACCAGCAATGACTTCTACATCAGGATAGGCTGCTTTAATTTTCGCAGCTAAGCCTTGAGCGATTTGTTTACGCACTTTTGGGTAACTGATGGTGATCCGGTTATCACAATAAATCGGACTTTTAATCCCAGAGGCCCAGGTAAAAGGATCATTGGGACTTAAGAAGACGGCCTTAATAGCTAATAAGTCTTTTGCAACTGCAGCTTCAATCGATTGATTTGTCATTTAGCAACACCATTCCATTCTTTTTTGATTTGAGTATAAGCGTCATAAGGGTCAGCAGCCTGTGTGATTGGCCGACCCACCACGATGTAATCTGCGCCGATTTCGCGGGCAGCACCAGGAGTCATAACCCGCTTTTGGTCCCCAACTGCTGCACCAGTTGGGCGAATTCCTGGTGTCAAACAAATAAATCCTGCATCGGTAGCCTTTTTGATAGCGGCAACTTCTTGACCAGAGCAGACTACCCCATCGAGTCCGGCTTTTTGAGCACATTGGGCATAGTGACGGACGCTCTCTTCAAGACTGGCTGCAATCAGTTGATCTGCTTGCATTTGCTTTTCAGAGGTCGAAGTTAGCTGGGTGACAGCGATTAATTTCGCCCGTGTTGCGCCTGCTGGTTTACCAGCTTCCAGTCCACGCAAGGCAGCCGCCATCATTTCCGTTCCGCCTGCCGCATGGACATTGGTAATCGCGACGCCCATGCCAGCAATTCGGCGCATTCCACTTTCGACAGTGTTGGGAATATCATGTAATTTCAAATCCAAAAAAATATCGTGGCCTTGACGTTTTAAGTAGCGTACCACTTCTGGGCCATCTTCATAAAAGAGCTCCATTCCGACTTTTACAAATAATTTTTCATGGCTAGGAAACTTTTTGAGAAACAATTGAACACTTCCTAAGTCAGGAAAGTCTAAGGCAATAATTGGTCGATTCATGCGCGTTTTTTCTCCTCTCGTACTTCTCGGATCAATTGCTCCAAGCTGGTAATCCCCAGTTCGGCCATCCGCAGGGGTAATTGTTGTATTAATTTCGGACAAATCCATGGATCCGTGAAATTTGCCGTACCCACTGCTACTGCAGAGGCCCCGGCCATAAACATTTCCAAGACATCATCCACGGTTTGCACGCCTCCCATCCCGATGATCGGTAAATTGGAGATGCTCGCCACTTGGTGGATCAACCGAATCGCGACTGGTTTAATCGCTGGACCAGATAAGCCCCCAGTTTGATTTGCCAAAATCGGTTTACGAGTCTGTAAGTCAATCCGCATTCCCAACAAGGTATTGATCATGGTAAAGCCATCCGCGCCACCGGCTTCCACCGCTTTAGCAATCGGTACAATATCAGTTACGTTAGGAGAAAGTTTTACATAAACAGGGACTTTCGCCACTTTTTTCACAGCTGCCGTTAAACGACCTGCAACTTCAGGATCCGTACCAAAGGCAATGCCACCATGACGAACATTGGGACAGGAAATGTTCAATTCAATAGCTTTGACGTTGGGGGCATCTCCTATGTGAGCGCAGACTTCGACATAGTCCTCCTCACAAGCACCAGCCACATTGGCAATAATTGGTAGTTCGGGATAGTCTCTGGCTAGTTCTGGCAAATAGCTAGCCATCACCACTTCCATCCCCGGATTTTGCAAACCGATGGCGTTTAACATCCCACTAGGAGTCTCCGCGACCCGTGGTGTTTCATTGCCAAAACGAGCCTTAGGGGTGGTAGCTTTAATCATGATGGAGCCTAGTTCATTGAGGTCATAATAATCCCCGTACTCCTTACCAAAGCCAAAACACCCGCTGGCTGGCATGATAGGATTTTTTAAATCCAATCCCGGCAATTTTACTCGTAGCGTCTCTGCCATTTAGATAACCACCTTTCCGACAGGGAAAACAGGACCCTCGTCACAGACCTTCAAGCTTTTTTGTCCCGTATCATCATCAGCTACATGACAGACGCAAGCGTAACAGGCGCCTACACCACAAGCCATTCGAGCCTCCATGGAAATTTGAGCGTTGGGATGATTTTGGAAGAGTTGGTCGACGGTTTTTAACAGCCCATTGTTGCCACATGCAAAGACTGCTGCTGGTTGCTTAGTTTCATAGTCGGGGTGATGCATCGCGGCTAACAACAAATTGCCGACGTTGCCTTGTACGCCAAAACTGCCATCATCGGTTGCAAAACGGCATTCCCCTAAGGCTAGAAACTCTTCTTGGTAATACATCACTTCCTGACTAGCGAATCCTAAAAAGTGGACGGGCTGGGCGCCTAGTGCCAAGAGCTGCCGAGAAAGCTCGTATAAAGGTGGAATTCCGATACCACCCCCGACAATGTAGACGAGATCGCCAGCCGTTATTTTTGACAGATCAAAGCCATGACCTAAAGGCCCGAGAACATCTAATTGGTCCCCGGCTTTTAGTTCGGCAAAAGCCTTGGTGCCGGCTCCTTCTGTGCGGTAAATGATCCGACAAGTATTGTTAGTTAAATCCACTTGATTCAGACTAATCGGTCGCCGTAACAGCAAGTCTGCTTGTGGTACTCGGATATGCAAAAACTGGCCAGCTGTCGTCATTTCTTGCACCAATTCCCCTTGTAAGGTGAGCTCATAAATCCGAGGAGCTAATTGGCGTTGTGCCGTGATATTCATCATTTCTTGTTTCAATCAAAACGCCCCTTTTTCCTGTATCCTGCCATCATTTGAGTGACGGTGTCATGATTCTTAGCGAAAGCTGTCTTCCCCCAAGCTTTCTAACTTTGGGAAAAACAGCTTTCAGCATGTTATTGTTCGATTATCTTAAATTGCTTGAGTAGCAAACGCCCGATCTTCCATGACTTTTAAGATTGCATCCGCCGTATCCAGTGAAGTGAACAATGGTACGCCATGTTCCACAGCTTCCCGTCGGATAATAAACCCATCCTCAGATGTCCCTTGGCGATTTTTATCCATAGTGTTGATGACCATTTGTGTATTGCCACTGCGAATCAAGTCAATCACATTTTCATCACAAGCGGTCTCAGATATCTTGCAGATTGTTTTGACCCTTAAGCCTTGTGCTTCAAAGTATTGGGCTGTACCACTAGTCGCTAATATGCTAAAGCCGACTTCTTGAAACCGCTGTGCCAAGGTCAGGGCTTCTGCTTTGGCATCATCGGCAATCGTAAACAAGACGGCACCATAGTCAGGAATTTTTAGTCCAGCGGCTTCAAATGCTTTGTACAGTGCTTTTTCAAGACTGCGGTCAGAACCCATGACTTCCCCAGTGGATTTCATTTCTGGTCCCAAGTAGGTGTCCACTTTCAAAAGCTTCGTGAAGGAGAAGACTGGGGCTTTGATGTGGACATTTTTATCTTCTGGATAAAGCCCGTTTTGGTAGCCTAAATCTTTCAGTTTCGTCCCAAGAATCGCTTTGGTTGCGATTTGTGCCATTGGAATTCCGGTGACTTTACTCAAAAATGGTACGGTCCGACTAGCACGTGGATTGACCTCGATGACATAGACTTTGTTTTCATGAATGACAAATTGGATATTCATCATACCGATACAGTTTAAGCCGATTGCTAGCTTTTGAGTATAATCAGCGATCGTCCCTTTGATTTCTTCTGACATAAATTGTGGGGGATAAACCGCCATGGAGTCTCCTGAGTGGACCCCTGCCCGCTCGATATGTTCCATAATGCCTGGAATCAAAACCGTTTCCCCGTCACAAATGGCGTCGACTTCACACTCAGAACCAGTTAAGTAACTATCCACTAAGACTGGATGTTCTGGTGATGCTTTCACCGCCGTCTCCATATAGTTTTCCAAGTCTGCTTGATTTTCGACGATTTCCATCGCGCGACCACCCAAGACATAGCTTGGCCGTACGAGGACGGGGTAACCAATTCGTTGGGCGATGGCGACTGCTTCGGCTTTGTTTGTAGCGGTATCCCCTGGTGGTTGAGGGATATCTAACTGTTTCAAAGCTTGTTCGAACAAATCACGATTTTCTGCTCGGTCCAAGTCTTCAATAGCGGTACCGAGAATCTTAACGCCATTTTTTACCAAGGGTTCCGCTAAGTTGATGGCTGTTTGGCCCCCAAACTGGACGATGACACCGATTGGCTGTTCCAAATCAATCACATTCATAACATCTTCCAAAGTCAGCGGTTCAAAGTAGAGTTTATCGGATATTGAAAAGTCGGTTGAGACTGTCTCTGGGTTGCTATTCATGATGATGGCTTCATAACCGGCAGCTTGAATGGCTTTGACTGAATGAACGGTGGCATAGTCAAACTCTACCCCTTGACCAATCCGAATCGGTCCCGAGCCTAAGACCAAAACGGACGGTTTTTTGGTTGGAATACTTTCATTTTCAAATTCATAAGTGCTGTAGAAGTATGGTGTTTCCGATTCAAATTCGGCGGCGCACGTATCAACCATTTTGAAGACCGGCAGCAGCTTTTCCTCATGACGTAGCTGACGAACTTCAGCCTCTGTCAGGTTCCAAAGTTGAGCGATTTTACGGTCAGCAAAACCATGCTGTTTGGCTTGCTTTAAGACATTAATATCTCCGGGGGCTGCGGCTAATGCTTGCTCGATTTCGACAATGTGCAAGAGTTTGTCTAAGAAGAAGAGATCAATCTTAGTCAAATCAGCAATTTCTTCGATTGGATAGCCCCGGCGAATTGCTTCTGTGACATAAAACAAGCGATCATCTTGCGCGCGCACCATTTTTTTGGTCAACTCAGCGTCACTAACGGCAGCAAACTCTGCAATTTCCGCGTGATAGGTGCCGATTTCTAATGAACGAACAGCTTTTAACAGAGACTCTTCGATATTGCGACCAATCGCCATCACTTCTCCAGTGGCTTTCATCTGAGTTCCCAGTTGTCTTTCGCCACTTTCAAATTTGTCAAACGGCCAACGAGGAATTTTTGCGACAACATAGTCTAAGGCTGGTTCGAATTCAGCGTATGTGGTGCCAGTGACGGGATTCTTCATCTCATCCAAGGTTAGACCAACAGCGATTTTAGCGGCTAACTTAGCAATCGGATACCCTGTCGCTTTTGAGGCCAAGGCTGATGAACGAGAGACTCGAGGATTGACTTCAATGACGTAATAATTGAAGCTATGAGGATCCAAGGCTAGCTGAACGTTACAGCCCCCTTCAATCTTCAAGGCGCGAATAATCGATAAGGACGCGTCCCGCAACATTTGGTACTCGTAGTCACTCAAAGTTTGGCTTGGAGCAAAGACGATGGAATCCCCTGTATGAATCCCCACTGGATCAAAGTTTTCCATGTTGCAGACAACGATTGCATTGTCAGCGGAGTCCCGCATCACTTCGTACTCGATTTCTTTAAAACCGGCAATGGAGCGCTCAATCAAGCACTGAGTTACCGGAGAAAGCTTCAAGCCATTTTCAGCAATAGTCCGCAGCTCTTCTTCGTTATCACACATCCCGCCACCAGTTCCGCCGAGGGTAAAAGCCGGTCGCACGATGATCGGATACCCGATTTGGTTGGCAAAGGTCACCGCTTCTTCCACCGTAGAGACGATTTCAGATTCGGGTATTGGCTGGCCTAAATCTTCCATCAACTGTTTGAAGAGATCCCGGTCTTCGGCTTGGTCGATGGCGGAGAGTTTGGTCCCTAAGAGTTCAATGTTTAACTCGTCCAAAATACCGGATTCCGCCAGTTCCATCGCCATATTTAACCCAGTTTGCCCGCCTAAAGTTGGCAAAAGCGCATCGGGATTTTCTTTCCGCAGAATTCGTGAGACAAACTCGTAAGTGATGGGTTCGATGTAGACTTTATCGGCGATTTCTTTATCGGTCATGATGGTAGCTGGATTTGAGTTCACCAAAACCACTTCATAGCCCTCTTCTTTTAAGGCGAGACAAGCCTGAGTTCCGGCATAATCAAATTCGGCAGCTTGCCCAATGATAATCGGACCGGAACCGATCACCATAATTTTCTTGATATCTGTACGTTTTGGCATTATCTCTTCTCCTTTGTCGCATCCATCATTTCGATGAACTCGTCGAATAAATGCAAGGCATCGTGGGGACCAGGTGCTGCATCTGGGTGAAATTGTACGGTAAAGGCAGGGTACTTTTTGTGACGCACGCCTTCGATGGTCCCATCGTTGACTTCAACGTGAGTGACTAACAAACGTTCAGGGTCAATGGAGTCCCCATCGACTGCATAGCCGTGGTTTTGTGAGGTAAAGTCGATTCGCCCGGTAGCAATTTCCCTTACTGGGTGGTTCAAACCTCGGTGTCCAAATTTTAATTTGTAAGTATCTGCCCCATTTGCTAAGGCAAATAATTGATGGCCCAGACAAATCCCGAAAATTGGAACTTTTCCTTGAATCTTTTGAATCATTTCAATGGCTTCTGGGACATCTTTAGGATCGCCGGGGCCATTAGTAAGCATTACCCCATCAGGAGCCAGCTCCAAGATGGTTTCTGCCGGCGTATTGTATGGTAAAACTGTTAAATTACAATTGCGACGGGATAGTTCCCGTAGGATTGAGTGTTTCAACCCAAAATCGATAACCACCACATTATGACCGATACCAGGACTTGGGTAAGGTTTTGAAGTAGAGACTTGTTCCACCTGATTGGTAGGCAAGACCACCGCCTTTAACTGGTCGTAGGCATGGGTGAAATCCTCTTCGGAAACAATCGAGGCTTTCATCGTTCCGTGTTGGCGAATTTTGCGAGTCAAGGCCCGGGTATCGATGCCGGCAATTCCGGGAATTTCTTTGCGCTTTAGAAATTCGTCTAAGGTAATCTGATTGCGCCAATTACTAGCCCGGCGCGCATGTTCCTTTACCACGACCCCTTTACAAGTAGGGGCAATCGATTCGTAATCATCACGGTTGATCCCATAATTTCCCACCATCGGATAGGTGAAGGTGATGATTTGTCCATTAAAGCTTTGGTCGGTGATGGTCTCTTGGTAGCCGGTCATGCTGGTGGTAAAGACGATTTCACCAGAAACATTGGTAGCCGCGCCAAAGCCTTCTCCTTCAAAATAGGTGCCATCTTCTAATATTAACCATCGTTTCATTTACTTACTCCCCTTTTGCCAAACTGGTTGTCCTTTTACAAAGGTAAATATGGTGTCCCCATAATTCTCCCACCCCACAAACGGTGTGTTGACTCCTAGGGATTTAAATTCTTTGTCATCGATAGTATAAGATTCATCGATGGCAAAAACTGCTAAGTCAGCGGGTTGGCCGACTTCCAAACGGCCAGTGTTCAGCCCGAAAATAGCGGCAGGCTTTACCACCATCCAATCGATCACTTGCTCTAAAGTAAAACGGCCATTTTTGACGAAGTGGGTATAGATTAATTGAAAGGCGTATTCCGAACCTACGATACCAAAAGGAGCCTTTAGAAAACTCTGATTTTTCTCTTCAAAACCATGGGGGGCATGATCGGTGGCGATACAGTCTAAAGTCCCATCCAATAAGCCTTCAATCAACGCTTCTCGATCCTCACTACCTCGCAAAGGAGGATTCATTTTCCAATATCCGAAATCTTCTGGAATATCCTCCTCACATAAAATCAAGTGATGGGGAGAAACCTCTGCAGTCACCTTGATACCGGCTTTTTTCGCATCTCGAATCACTCGGACACTTTCTTTCGTAGAGACGTGGCAGACGTGGTAATGGCACCCCGTCGCTTCCGCTAAAAGCAAGTCCCGGGCAATTTGTGAGGATTCAGTGACGCTTAAGATTCCCGGTAAATTCAATTCGGAGGCTCGTTTTCCAGCATGTATCACTCCACCGAATAACAAGGATTCATCTTCTGTGTGGGCGACCACAGCCATGTCGTTTGCTGCTGCTTCTTTCATAGCCAAGTACATGGTCCCTGCCGTTTGTACACCGACGCCATCATTGGTAAAGGCAAAAGCTCCCGCCGCTTTTAAGGCGGCCATATCGGTTAATACTTCACTGCGAAGATCTGCTGTTATCGGTGCATACTGCAAGACGTTCACCACAGCGTCTTTTGCGATTAAGTCGTAAATTGCTTTGAGCTTTTCGGGAGTATCTGGTACTGGATTTAAGTTAGGCATGGCGCAGACGGTGGTGAAGCCTCCCCGTGCAGCGGCTTCACTACCCGTTTTGATCGTTTCTTTATAAGTAAAACCAGGTTCTCGAAAATGGACATGGACATCCACCAAACCTTGCGTGATCAATTGTCCTTGGGCATCGTATACCCTATCGAACGCTTCTTCTGCAAAATCGGTACCTATGGCTTTGATCAGCCCTTCTTCGATCCAGATAGCTGCATCAATTAATTGATTGTCAAAGGAATTGATTTTGCCGTTTTTGATTAAGGTTTTCATGTCTATGCCCTCCGTTTATTGTTATATCGTGGTTGCAGCTTACGCCCGACCAGTTAAAATTGCTTCTAAAATGGCCATGCGTACATAAACGCCGTTGGTCATTTGTTGGACGATCCGGGATTGGATGCCTTCGACTAGCGCATCGGCCAATTCCACATCTCGATTGACGGGGGCTGGGTGCATAATGATGGCTCCCCGCTTCATCTTGCTCCCCCGTTCCAAGGTCAAACCGTATTGTTGATGGTAGCCTTCTTTGGTAAATCCCTGCTCTTCATCATCTGTATGGCGTTCATGTTGGACCCGTAACATCATCATGACATCTACCATAGAAACGAGTTCATCTAGTGGTAAATAGTGCCCATAAACTTCAAAACTAGGATCATACCAACTTTCTGGTCCCGAGAAGTAAACTTCCGCCCCTAAACGTTTCAACATTTGCATATTGGATTTAGCAACTCGCGAATGAGTAATATCCCCCACAATCGCTACTTTCAACCCTTCAAAATGACCGAACTCCTCATAAATGGTCATTAAGTCTAAGAGACATTGGGAAGGATGTTGGCCACTGCCATCGCCACCGTTGACGATAGCGCACTGGATCGTTTTCGATTCGATTAACTCATCGTAGTACGCTTCATCCCCATGGCGAATCACTGCTACGTCCACTCCCAATGCTGACATGGTTAAGACGGTGTCATAGAGGGTCTCGCCTTTTTGCACCGAACTGTGACCAGCATCAAACTCGATAACTTCAATCCCTAATTTTTTTTCAGCTACATCAAAGCTTTTATGGGTTCGGGTACTATTCTCAAAAAACAAGTTTGTCGCAAAATACTGATCTTTTTCTGGGGTCCATTTGGCGCCTTGCTTGAATTCACGGCCTCGGCGAATGAGCCCCATTACTTCTTGATCCGACAGCGCTTCGACACTTAATAAATGTTTTAAACTGATACGTTCCGATTGGATGATCATCGTTGTTCCCCCTGTTGATGATGTGTCATTGTGCCAAGTTTTGTTCGCTAGCTTTAAGCTTTTTCACTACGAGATGTTTCTGGCAAAATCAGATTCAAGGCAATTCCTAGCACGGTTGCTAAGGCCATCGCAGATAAGGTAAAGGTGCCTGCTTCGACATACAATCCACCAATCCCAATAACCAAAATTACTGAAGCAATCAGCAAGTTTTTCTTCTTGTCAAAGTCGACTTTATTTTCAATCAAGATTTTCAAGCCACTTGCTGCAATGACCCCAAACAGAATAAAGCTAATACCGGAAATCACTGGGTTGGGAATACTTAAGATCAAGGCGCTAAGTTTGCCGACAAAGCCTAAGATGACGGCTAAGACTGCCGCACCGCCGATAACAAAGACACTGTGGACGCGGGTGATTGCCAAAACGCCGATGTTTTCACCATAGCTTGTGACTGGCGGTCCACCGACTAACCCAGCCACGATTTGGGCTAACCCATCCCCTAGCAAGGTACGGTTTAAACCAGGATCTTGAAAGAAGTTTCGTTTGGTCAGCTTGTTTAAGACCATCAGATGGCCGATATGCTCCGTCATGGTGACAAAAGCGATGGGCGCCATGGTAATGATGGCACTAAGGTAAAATTTCGGTTCGTAGTTCACAAAGGGAATTTCAAAGTTTGGCAGAGCAAACCAAGCAGCATCGATAATCGGTTGGGTATCGACAATCCCCATCAGTAAAGCGAAGAGATAGCCTGCGATGATTCCCAGCAAGATAGGAATTAAGCCTAGAAAACCTTTTAAAAACATATTGAAGAAAATCGTAATTCCCATGGTAACCAAAGCCACCAAGAGAAATTTGTAATCATATTGGCCGTCGTTAAACATCGCGTTATTGGCCGCATTGGCCGCTAAGCCCAAGCCAATTACCATGATGACGGGTCCCACTACGATTGGCGGTAAAATTTTATCCATCCAAGCAGAGCCGATTTTTTTCACAACTAGTGAAACAATCAAGTAAACCAACCCAGTCGTGATCGCCCCTTGAGCGATTGCAGGATAACCATCGGTGGACATTAATAATTTCATTGCTGCAATAAAGGCGAAACTGGAACCCAGGTATGCCGGTATTTTCCCTTTGGTGACGGTCAAGTAGACTAATGTCCCTAAGCCTGAACTAACCAAGGCAATACCAGGATCGATTCCCACCAAGATTGGTACGAGGACGGTGGCTCCAAACATTGTAAACAGATGTTGAATGGATAACCCTAACCAAGGTAGGGCTTTTGGTTTGTCTTTGATATCTAAGACGACATCATCATTGTGAAATTCCTTTGCCATAAGTGACTACTCCTATACGTTTATTTTTCGATCAAGATGCGATCTTGACCGTCATTTTCTTCCATTTCGACGATAATTGCTTCAGCTTGAGCGGTGGGAATATTTTTTCCCACATAATCCGCACGAATCGGTAATTCCCGATGCCCCCGGTCGACCAAGACGGCTAACTGAATTTTATTAGGACGGCCGAAGTCCATGATGGCATCCAAAGCAGCACGGATGGTCCGGCCGGTGTAAAGCACGTCATCTACTACAATGACTTCTTTTCCTTCTAAAGCGACGGGAATGCTGGAGGAGTGCACTTCAGGATCTTCCAGTTCCCCTGCTTTCACATCGTCACGATATAAGGTGATATCTAGCTCTCCTACTGGTACATCGATATCTTCCAACTGCTTCAGCCGTTCGGCAATCCGTTGGGCGATAAAAATCCCTCGAGTCTTAATCCCTACTAAGACCAAATCTTCTAAACCACGATTTCGTTCGATAATTTCATAGGCAATCCGCGTCAAAGCACGTTTCATGGTAACCGCGTCAACTACTTCTTTTTGTGACATAATGTCCCCTCCAAATAATTAATCATTCCCATACAAAAAACCTCTTGCCCATGTTGGACAAGAGGTTTGTTTTCCGACTTTGGTTACAGTGTCCCAGTTATTTTAGGTACACTCGTCTTCAGGCAAGTAAAGTTTCTTGGCGCACCAAGTCTCGCTTACCCAATCCTTCTCAGCCTCACAGGACTAAATTAAAGGTTTCAATATGTTGTTTTTTTGCTAAACCAATAATACACGTTTCTGATTTAAAAATCAATCTTTTTTTCTTAGTTGTGCTAAAGTTTTTTGGAAAATCGCCGGTAGCGGAGCTTCAAAGACCATCTCCTCGCCAGTTCGCGGATGTTTGAAGCCCAACAATTTTGCATGCAAAAATTGCCCCTGGCCTTTTAAAGTCTTCTTCGGCCCGTAGACGGGGTCACCGGCCACAGGGTAGCCGATATACGCCATATGAACCCGGATTTGGTGGGTCCGTCCGGTTTCTAGTTGCAATTCAATCAAGGTATAGTCACCAAAGCGTTCCAATACTTCAAAATGGGTCACTGCTGCTTTGCCATCTTCCACTACCGCCTGCATCTTACGGTCGACTTTTGATCGACCAATGGGAGCCTCAATCACCCCTTTGTCATGGGGAATATTGCCGTGAACCAGAGCGACATAGCGCCGCAGACTCGTTTTATCTTTTAGCTGTTGTGCTAAAGATAAGTGGGCGGCATCATTTTTGGCAATCATCAATAAGCCGGAAGTATCCTTGTCGATACGATGGACAATCCCCGGACGGACCACATCATTGATTGAAGATAAATCCTTGAGATGGTATAACAAAGCGTTGACCAAAGTCCCATTAGGGTGGCCCGCTGAAGGATGGACCACCATGCCTTGAGGTTTATTGATAACGGCTACATCTTCATCTTGATAGACGATCTCAAGAGGAATGTTTTCGGCAATCAGCTCCAATTCTTGGGGCTCAGGGACTTCAATTTTGATAAGGTCTTGTTTTTTCACTTTATAGTTTGCTTTCACCGGGACATCGTTTACTAAAACAAGTTGTTCTTTTAACCATTGTTGGACTTGCGAACGGCTATAATCGGTTAAGCGAGCACCTAATAATTTATCAATGCGACCCAAATCTTTTTCTGCAGTCAGTGTAATTAATTCTTTCATTTTTTCTCCTTAAAGCGTTCTTCAAACATGGCATAAATAAAGATGATGGCTACACCAATGGTTAAACACATATCGGCAACATTAAAGATGGGAAAACTGATAAAATCAGTCTGGAACATATCCACCACGTAACCTAGTCGCAGGCGGTCAATAAAGTTCCCCACGGCTCCGGCAATCACCAGACCCAATCCGAGGGCATAAAATTTACTGCCGTGACGATTTCGCCAAAGCAAAATGCCACAAGCAGGCACGGCAATCACTGTCACAAGGGTAAAAAACCACATCTGCCCGGCTAGAATACTCCAGGCTGCCCCATCATTTTGATAGTGAGTCAATGAGAGGACTTTGGGAATCAACGTGGTGGTCTCACCTAGAGCAAGATTTCCTACAATCCAAAATTTGACAAGTTGATCAGCCACGACTAACAGGGCTGCTAATATTAAAGGTAAGATAAACAAAATGGTAAACTCCTTTATAGTTATTCTTGGAAAAGCCTCTTGAAGACGTACTGGTTTAGTTACTGTCCGTTCCGTTCTTTTTTATGAAACAAGTCCCGTGGTCGAATGATACCTACTAAATTGCCATTGGGATCCCCATTTTTAGTAATCAAAACAGCTTCTAACAAAGGGTCGTTTTCAAAAAATTGCTTCACCTCGATAATTAAGGCTTCCCCACTGACAAAGCGATAATTGGTGGATTTGCCATCCTTTAAAATCAAATCGGCAGCAATCCGACCCTCAAGGTGTATATCTCCTTTGAGGCTTTCTCTGGCAAACCAATAGCCTAACGCCCGCAAAGTAATCAATCCTTTAAACTGACCCTGATGATATAACGGAAATTGTGAGTAGCCCTTTTTGGCAATTGTTTCCAAGATTTCGGTAATAGGCAATGTATCTTCAAAGCCGGTAACTCGCTTAGCAAACTTTGGCAAAACATGTTCTGGCTTAGTCAGATGCTGTTCGATCTCAGTTATTCGCTTAACGGTCCATTCATTGGGTTCAGCGATAACAAAATCTTCATCCACTTGATCATGCACAATCGCATTTCGCAGACGAGCCATCTGCAAAAGATCATCCGCAGCATTGCTGATTTCTGGGTTATGTTGTTTATCCAACCGACGAACCAGTTCGCTAAATCCCATGTTGTGAGGATTGCCTAATTCATCTTGCATCCACTTTTCGATCCGATTAAAACTTGCTAAAAACTGTTCGGCTCTCTCTGCCATAACAATCCCTTCCCCTCTGTTGCTAATAAACTTCTTTTGAAATCGGCCGAATCACTAAAGCCCGCCGACTCATCATTACTAAAAAGACGAAATAGGCGATCAATCCGATGACTAGAAAAACTAGACCGGCCGCAGCGACGACAAACAATAAAAATAACCCGATATAAAGTAAGACAAAACTCGGATTAAAAACAACTTCTAACTCTTGATCAGCTATTTTTTTGACATCATAATAGTAAGGTGTACTTTGTAAGATGGAAAATTTGACAATAATTACTCCTTGAACTTCAGTATCAGCTAACTGAATTGTCTTGGTCTGGCCTTGACGGATAGCCCCATACTTTTTGCCATTCACCAACAGCACAAACGGGCTGCCCATCCCATAAAAGCCAGTTTTACGTGTCAACTGGAGGTTCACGTCACTGTCCCCTCTCTTCTGCTTGATCCGCAATTTTTAGGTCGCGGTCTATTATCTGTCAAATGCCACTAAAAAACAAGTTCTTTGCTGGTTTTATGATAACATATCTCAAGGTAAAACAGGCAATTTGTTGTGAGTGGGCTCCTCTGGTATAGAAGCTCAAACACCCGCCCTTTATTCTTTGACCTGAAAGCAAATCTTTTCGTAAAAGCAAAAAGATACTTGATGACGGTCCTGAAGAGAAACTAGCGTCACCAAGTATCTATTCTGCTCTTTTAAAACAAACCTAGGGCATTTCCTTGCGCATCCACATCCATTTTTAAGGCTGCTGGTTTTTTCGGTAAGCCAGGCATCGTCATGACATCACCAGTCAAGGCCACTAAAAAGCCTGCTCCTAATTTGGGAACAAATTCACGAATCGAGACTGTAAAATCAACTGGTGCTCCGACTGCGGTTGGATCATCCGAGAAGGAGTACTGGGTTTTGGCCATGCAAATCGGCAAACGATCCCAGCCTAAGTTTGCAAAAGTTTTCATTTGATTCAGAGCTTTTTTCTCGAAAACCACTGTTTTCCCACCGTAAATTTTTTGAACGATAGTGGTCACTTTGGCTGCAATCGTAGCTTCATCTTGGTAGAGGCGTTGGTAGTTGGCTTCTTTGGTTTCACAAGTTGCCACCACTGCTTCAGCTAAGTCAAGCCCCCCGGCACCCCCATTTGCCCAGACGGCTGCGCGTTTGACAGTTACCCCTAGTTGGTGGCAAAGAGTTTCCAATTGCTGAAATTCGGCTTCCGTGTCTGTCACAAATTCGTTGATAGCCACTACTACAGGGAGACCATAGGCTTGCATATTTTCAACATGGCGTTTGAGGTTGGCAAAACCGGCTGTTACAGCAGAAACGTTCTCTAACCCTAATTGGTCTTTTTTCACACCACCATGCATCTTCAAAGCACGAATCGTAGCGACAACCACCACTGCATCTGGGGCTTTCTTTAAATGAGGAACTTTGATATCCAAGAATTTCTCCCCACCCAGATCTGCTCCAAAGCCAGCCTCTGTCACTGCATAATCCCCTAGTTTTAAGGCGAGTTTTGAAGCCATGATCGAGTTACAACCGTGAGCGATGTTGGCAAAAGGACCGCCGTGAACAAAAGCCGGCGTGCCTTCAATCGTTTGCACCAAGTTTGGTTTAATGGCATCTTTTAACAACAGGGCCAAGGCACCCTCAATTTGGAGATCAGCCACCGTGACTGGCTCTTTTTGATAAGTATATCCGACGACAATCTTCCCCAGCCGTTCTTTCAAATTGTCAATATCGGTTGCTAGGCATAAAATGGCCATAATTTCACTTGCCACCGTAATGTCAAAGCCGTCTTCTCGAGGCACCCCTTGGATTGGCCCGCCTAAGCCCACAATGACATGCCGCAATGCCCGATCATTTAAATCTACTACCCGTTTCCAAATAATCCGGCGCGGATCAATGTTTAGTTCATTTCCTTGGTGCAGATGGTTATCTAGTAATGCGGCTAGCGCATTGTTCGCAGTGGTGATGGCATGCATGTCGCCAGTAAAATGTAAGTTGATATCTTCCATCGGTAACACTTGTGCGTAGCCCCCACCGGTAGCGCCCCCTTTGATCCCCATCACTGGTCCTAAAGACGGTTCTCGCAAAGCAATCACCGTTTTTTTCCCAATTCGATTCAAGGCATCCGCTAAACCAATCGTAATCGTGGATTTGCCTTCGCCGGCTGGTGTCGGATTGATAGAAGTTACTAAAATCAGTTTTCCATCTGGTTGCGCCGCCAATTCATGAATTTTAGTCATATCAATTTTGGCTTTGTACTTGCCATAAAGCTCCAGGTCTGCTTCTGTCAGCCCAACTTTTTCAGCAATTTCAAGGATGGGTCGAATCTTAGCTTGTTGTGCAATCTCAATATCTGTGGTCATTCCCCTAACCCCTTTTTTAATTTTTCCGAACATTAAAATGTTTTTTTGTATTTTTGTTAAGTTATCCTCATTATAGCGAAGGATTTTTAAAAACACTATGGCTTTTTAATAGTTTTTTTCATATTTCAGTGGATTGTTCGTATCTTTTTGCTGAAAACTTTCAAAGAAAAAAACCGATACCCTTGTACCGGTTAACGAATTTCAATTTGATCGACAATTTTTATCGCGTCTTCCGGAAAACGTTCATACAAGGCTTCTTTTAGTGCAATGAGCGTTTTTTTGCGAAAAATAAACGTATGGGCAACCCCTTCATAGACAAATGAGAGTCCGTTGGGATTGAGGGTGATTTCCTTCATATCTTCCAAATAATAGGCATCCCATTTCCAAAAACGAGCATAGCGCACCAGTAGTCGATCTTCCCCAAAAAACATCGTTCGCCGACAACCAATCACAATCAAGAGGGCAAACGCCGCTAACACGAGATTGCTCTTCCAATAGGGTCGGGTGTTTTCCAAAGATAAGGTTAAGCTGTAAAATAAGACCATCAATGTCAGCGACCAGTAAATAATCGAAATTGCCAGTTCCGGTTGCCAATGATAACGTTTCGTGTTCATGTTCAATCCCTTCTACCCAAAAGCGACACCAGCTTTTGACGACCAGTGCTGCACCTGTTACACTTTTTCTAACGAAGAATTTTACTGCCATTTTTTACTAGTGCTTTGGACACACCTACCAAGGTTTCCTCCAAAATTCTAACATAGACCTTATCAGAAAGGAAACTTTTTATATGATTAAAGCCTTCATTGATGCTTCTACTAAAGGAAACCCCGGTCCCTCCGGTGGGGGAATTCTTTTGGTATCCACCGACTCGCCACAAGAGCAGTACCACTTTTCACTAAAAGGCCAGCTCACCAATCATGAAGCTGAATTTGCTGTCTTCTTGCACCTGTTACATTTGCTGATTGAAAAACAGCAAACGGCTGAAACGGTACTGGTCTACTCGGACAGTAAAGTTTTGGTGAGTACCGTGGATCACAACACTACCAAAAATCCCCTATTTCTCCCTTGGCTTACCGCAATTCAAGACTTACTGCCTCATTTTCAGCTATTAATTTTACAATGGCTTCCGGAAAGTCAAAACAAAGGCGCCGATCACCTCGCCCGCCAAGGCTTAGCCAAGGCTCTGAAACTACAAAATCGGCGAAAGTAACCGGGAGAAATTTTGTTTGAAGCGAAGCCAGCGACTTTGACTAGCAATCATTTCATCAGTAAGTTCGAAACAGTCTTCCATGTCCTTCAAGAAAATTTGTTGCATTTCCAGTGTCGTTTCTTGATCGTAAATAAAGGCACTGACTTCAAAGTTCAAGGAATAACTACGAATATCTTGATTGGTAGAACCCACTGAGCAGATGGTATCATCCATCAAGATGGTTTTGGCATGGAGAAATCCTTTTCCATCTTTTTGGTACTGGTAAATTTTGACACCGTTTTTTTGTAATAAATTGCAATAATACTGGGTCGCCCGATAGATAAAGGGATGATCCGGCATGGAAGGCACCATGATGCGCACATCTACTCCAGATTGTTTGGCGATCAAAATCGCATTAATTACGGTGTCATCAGGAATCAAATAAGGGGTTTGAATCCAAACTTTTTCTTCCGCTGCTAAAAGCATTTTGACATAGGCACTTTTTAAAATATCCACGTTGTTTTCAGGACCATCGGACACGATTTGCATGGCAACATTTCCTACATATCCGGTTGGCTCCACGAAGTAGTTATCAGCATATTGCAACTGTTGCTTTTTATTTTTTACTGATGCATTCCAGTCCTTGATGAAAATCTCTTGTAGACTAAAAACCGCTGTCCCCACAATGCGAGCATGGGTATCTCGCCAATAGCCAAAACGTTCGTACTCACCTAAATATTGATCCCCCACATTGAAGCCCCCGGTCCAACCAATTTGTCCATCCACTACGACAATTTTTCGATGCAAATGGTAGTTTAGACGTGTTTTGCGAATCAAATCCCGTGAAGTAATAAAGGGCGTCACTCGTCCCCCAGCCTCTTGGATAGGAGCAAAGAAACTCGCTGTTGACCCTTTTGCCCCCCAAGGATCATAAATGACGCGTATTTCGACCCCTGCTTGGGCTTTTTCTACCAATAAATCCCGGAAGGCTGTCCCGATTTTATCTGGGAAAAAGGCATAGTATTCCACATGAATATTGTCCGTAGCATTGCGAATGTCTTCAAATAAAGCGCTAAATTTTTCTTTTCCATCTAAATAAAGCTGAATGTCGTTCCCTTTCGCCAAGGGAGATTCTTCAACATTACGTAAATAGCGTTCCAAAAGCTTTGAGCCAGAAGTGTTGACACTGCGATGATACTTCAGATTGTGCTGATGAATACGAGCATTGATTTCTCCAATTTTTTTGCGGTCTTCATTGTCAAACTTGTAAACGGTCTCTCCATCGATTCCCCGCCCACAGAAGAGATAGACAATAAAGCCGATAATCGGAAAGAAGGTCAAGGTCATCAGCCAAGCCAAAATACTTGTAATGGAGCGCGGTCGTCTAAAAACCGTAACAATCGCTCCGATGGTATTGATCAAAATAATCATGATTATGACACTATTGATCACACTTAAATCCATTTTGATTGCCGTCATTGTTGAAGCCCTCCTTGTCTGCGAATAAGCTAAATTTGATCGTCCTATTGTAAAAGATAGGTATGATCGAAGGTGATTTCAATTTTTTGATGCCCCAATCGTTGTTGAATCTTAAAATGAATGGTTTGGGTCAACTCTTCGTCTGTCAGTGGGCATTCTTTTGGCACCACCACATCAAAACTCATCTGTTCCGGAGCATTCACACGAAAATCATGCATCGTCAAGCCCTCTGCAACACCGGCCACAATACTAGTCACGATGGCTCGCTTTTCTTGATAAACGTCATCTCGTAAGGCGACGGGATCCAAATGACAAACCAGTTGGACAGCCAAGGACTTGGAAAAGTCTTTTTCAATTTTATTGATCACCTCATGGGCTTGATTTAATGACCAGCGATCATCCACTTCGATATGGACGGAAGCAAAGGTTTTTTGCGGTCCGTAGTTATGAACCAATAAATCATGATATCCATAAATTTCCGGATATGCATTTAACCGTGTTTCCATGGCACTCAACTCCTCTTGCGTTGGCCGACTCCCCATCAACTCATTAATAAAGGCTCGGACCATACTGATCCCACTATAGAGGATATAACAGGCAATCAAAAAGCCAATTACTCCATCGACTCGCCAGTTAGTCAACCCTTCAATAATCGCAGAAATTAATACCGCCGTCGTCATCAAGACGTCGTTTAGCGCATCTTGGCCACTTGCTTTTAAGGTAGTTGACTGGATTTTTTTTCCTAAAGTGTAATACATGCGACTTTGCCAAATTTTGATGAGAATTGACACAATTAAGATAATGTACACAAAAATACTTAATCTGACATGTTGGGGAGCTAAAATCTTTTTAAAGGAAGATAACAAAAACTGGCCACCCACAAAGGTGATCACCAAACTGATGACAAAGCCGGAAATATATTCAAAGCGTTCGTGACCATAAGGGTGTTCGTTGTCTGCTGGTTTGCTGGCAATTTGAAAACCAACTAATGTCAAGATCGAGCTGACAGTATCTGTTAATGAATTAATAGCATCCGCCATGATCGAGACCGAGCCAGCTGCAACCCCGATAGTAAATTTACCGAGAAACAAAAGAGCATTGGAAAGAAAACCCAGCGCCCCTGCCAAGCGTCCGATACCCGTGCGTTGCTGCTCCAACGCCCCATTAGTAGCAAACTTTTGAATGAAATATTTTAACATAAAAAACCGCTCCCTTAACTAAAGCTACTAAGAAAAAACCTCCTAGTAGAAAAAACATCTTTACCCATTGTAACGCGAAAGCCAGTTGTCAGACAAGAAAGAGACTAGCGGCTCACTGATAATTTTATTCACCCCGTCTATCGCGGCCATCACTTCCAAAAATTACCCATTCGAGTGTTTCCACTAAAAAATACATTCCCTAAAAAAGGTTTGCATTCTTCTCCAAAAATACCCACAGACGAGGCCAAGAGCAGGAGCTGACCTAAGTTTTTTGCTTTACCCGCTTAAAAGTATTCGATATTGCTGTACCCTAAGAGAAGATTTCTTTTAGCCCTGTATCCCATCCACTGCCTTCAACTGATTGTTCTGACAAGTCAATGAGCCTATCAGTAGCAAACAAGAGCTGGCGCTTCGCATTTAAAAACCGAGCAAGTTAGCCCCGAGGAGTAGTGTCTAATATTAGACACTATCCGCAAGCTAACTTGTTCGGTTTTAAGTTACCTATAAATGTCTTGCTAATCTCGTTCGGCTGTCACAAAATGCGTTTGTAAGGCCTGTTTATTGGTTGGTCGACCAAGTACTCAGATTATTTAGCCAGCCAATTAGCAACTTCAGCTAACGCATCCTTGATTCCAGCTGGATTTTTCCCACCAGCTTGAGCCATATCAGGACGACCGCCACCGCCGCCACCAACTTTTGGTGCAATAGCTTTGATTAAGTCTCCTGCTTTAAGGCCTTTAGCGATAGCTTCAGGACTCATAGCAGCTAACAAATTCACTTTACCGTCATTCGATGTAGCTAAGACCAACACATCGGAAACTGCTTTTTGCTTCCATTGGTCAGCCAATTGCCGCAATTGGTTCATATCCTTGACTTGAACTTCAGCTGCAACATAGGAAATAGCATTGGCTTCTTGCACATTGCCGAAGATATCGCCGGCCTGTTGGTTAGCCAGTTTTGAGGCCAAGGCTTCGTTTTCTTTTTGCAAGTCTCGTAATTGTTGTTGCAGTTGTTCGGTTTTCGCCACGACTTCTTTCACTTGTGGTGATTTGACAATTTGGGCAATCGCCTTTAACTGATTCTCTTCTTCATGGAAAAGTTGATAGGCTTCTTTACTAGTGACTGCTTCGATACGACGGACACCAGCGCCAATTCCTGATTCAGCGACGATTTTGAAAATACCAATGTCTTCGGTATTTTTCACATGGATCCCACCACAGAGTTCGATGGACCAATCGCCGACATTAACCACCCGAACATCATGACCGTATTTTTCACCAAATAAAGCCATAGCCCCCATTTCTTTGGCGGTATCAATGTCCGTTTCAATGGTAACCACAGGAATTGCTTCCCAAATTTTTTGATTGACAATAGCTTCCATTTCTTTCAATTCGGCGGCAGTTACTTGACCAAAATGGCTAAAGTCAAAACGCAAATGACCAGGAGCCACTAAAGAGCCTGCTTGGTTGGCATGACTGCCTAACACTTCTTTCAAAGCTTTATGCAATAAGTGGGTCGCCGTATGGTTTTTGATGATGCGGTTACGGCGGGCACCATCCACTTGCAAGAAGTAATGTTCCCCTTCACTGACCGCAGCTTTAAGGGTCACCTTGTGGAGAAATTGCCCATTTGGAGCTTTCTGAACATCATCCACCACGGCTACCACGGCACCCGCTTCGTCACAAATGACACCAGTGTCAGCTACTTGACCACCCATTTCCGCATAAAATGGTGTTTGGGCAAAAATCAATTGCGCTTGGCCGGTTGCAATACTGCTAACCAGCTTATCATCTTGTATGATAACTAGCAATTCGCTTTCAGCTGCCTCAGCATGGTACCCAATAAATTGGCTTGCTACTTTGATGTCTGTCAATAAAGCGGATTGAACACCCATGGACATTTCAGTACTACGAGCAGCCCGAGCCCGTTCACGTTGGGCTGCCATTTCTTGTTCAAAACCAGCATGATCGACTTTTAAGCCTTCATCTTCAGCGACTTCTTCGGTCAATTCAACTGGGAAGCCATAGGTATCGTAAAGTTTAAAAATATCTGCACCAGACAAGGTATCTCCCTGTTCAGCTTTCACTTTTTCGATAACTTGGTTTAAAATTTCCAAGCCTTCATTGATTGTTTCATGGAAGCGTTCTTCTTCATTGCGAACGACTTTTTCAATAAAATCTTGTTGCTTAAGAACCTCAGGGTAATAACTTTCCATAATGTGACCCACAACTGGTACTAATTGATACAAGAAAGCCGTATCAATCCCGAGTTTTTTGCCGTGCATCACCGCCCGACGCAACAAACGACGCAAGACATAGCCCCGGCCTTCATTTGATGGCAATGCGCCATCGCCAATGGCAAAAGACAATGCGCGAATATGGTCTGCAATTACTTTGAAAGAAATATCTGTTTGCACGCTTTGACCATAGTGGAATTTGCCACTCAGTTCTGCCACTTTTTCAATGATTGGCATAAACAAATCTGTTTCAAAGTTGGTTGGTGCATTTTGAACGATGGAAACCATCCGTTCTAAGCCCATGCCGGTATCAATATTTTTATGTGGCAGAGGTTCATAGCTACCGTCTGGTTGGTGATTGAACTCAGAGAATACCAAGTTCCAAATCTCCAAATAGCGTTCGTTTTCCCCTCCAGGATAATCTTCAGGATCGCCGGCAGGCAAGTTATTAAACTCTTCTCCACGATCGTAAAAGATTTCGGAATCCGGTCCACAGGGGCCAGCACCGATATCCCAGAAGTTGTCTTCCACCTCGACAATATGATCTTTGGGTAAGCCGACTTCTTCAGCCCAGATACGCTTGGCTTCGGTATCTTTTGGATAAACAGTTACATACAGCTTTTCTGGATCAAAAGCCATCCATTCTGGCCCTGTCAAAAATTCCCACGCCCAGTGAATTGCTTCAGTTTTAAAGTAATCCCCGATTGAAAAGTTACCTAACATTTCAAACATCGTATGGTGGCGAGCCGTTTTCCCAACATTTTCGATATCGTTGGTACGAATCGATTTTTGTGCATTGGTAATCCGTGGATTTTCCGGTACAACTGAACCATCAAAGTATTTTTTCAAGGTAGCAACTCCGGAGTTGATCCAAAGTAAGGTTGGATCATTCACAGGTACTAAAGATGCACTAGGTTCAACGGTATGATTTTTGGTTTTAAAGAAGTCCAAGAACATTTGGCGTACTTGCGCACTGGACAATTGTTTCATCACAAATCCCTCTTTTCTAAATTTTACGGCAAAAAAAAGACACCCTCACAAGCCAAGGACGTTTCCACGCGGTACCACCTTGGTTGCAATGCTGTCTGACATTACCTCTCAAACTCGTTAACGCGGAGTCGACGTCGACGTTTCCATCGAAGCTGCCACAAAGGGAGCAACTAGCCGCCTCATCCCGTTCTCTTCTCAACACCGAGAACTTTCTGTAGAGATCATTACGTTAGTCATGTCCTTTGCGATTCTTGTAAAGTATAGAAGATGCCAGCCTTTTTGTCAATGCCAAACCTCCTTAACCCCTCAAGCATCCCCTCTAACAACGAGTGACAAACATTCACAAAAGGGGGTGCTTCTGAGCATGCAAGGGAACACTTTGTTAGAGGGAGGTAACGAACTTTTTTTACTTTAAATCTGGTTTTTTGCCACTAAGGAAAAGTACGGATATGTTTGGTAGGCTAGATAAAATGGTCGCTCCTGGTAGGCCAGGTAACAAGCAAAACGCGATTTGTAGGGCTCCTGATCAATCAACTGCCGCGCTTCCGCAAGGCTCACCCACTCCGTCTCAGCATTTTCATCGGAAGGGCGAATCTCTCCTGATAGATAGCGACAAGTAAAATCAGCGACAACCTTTGTGGGAACACGCGTAACACCATTGTAACCCGGATGTGAAGAGAGATTTGATGAGAGACAATACAGCCCCTCTCCCCTCACAGGCAAACTACTTGTCTAAATCAACAACAACAGCGCGACGGTAACAAAAATCGGTAATAGGTAACACGTCATTGTCTTCAATCAGGCGAGGTGCTCGATAATAACTAGCCATCGGTAAAAAATCCAATAATGTCATTCCCGTGGGTTCGGTGATATCGAGTTTAAGAAAACTTTCGGCAGTTATTTCATAACGATGCAAACGATCATCCACCAACACGCCAAACATATTTTCATCACGTAAGTAACGTCGAACTTGCCGTCCCCAATAGGAATGATCATGGTCCAACTCATTGCCCCATCGAAATAAACGCCGCGTACCTGCACCAACTGCATACTCCCACTGATCTTCTGTCAGCAAAGTAAAGCCGTTTTTTCTGAGGGCTTTTTGCAAATCTCTTTGATTATCGGTAAATGTCTGAAACACATAGTAACAGTCCATCTCTTGGGATAACTCAATATAAAAATTTTCCCCGATTACCATTTGATCTGGCAAGTTTTGACTAAGACTTTCTTCAAAAGTTTTCGGCGGTGCAAATAAGTGACGCACTTCCTCTTCAATTGGTTGAAAACGTTCCACTTGACCAGTAAACTCACCAGTTATGGTATCTAGTGAGCCGATGTAACGACTTCCAACAGGCATAGGGTATTTTTCCACTAGCATCGGCGGAATTGCGACTTTTCGCAAAGGGGTCGTGTGCAAATTGATATAGTGGTCCCACTGTTGGCTAGTGACTAAGCCGTATTCTTTAATTAATTGTTGCGTTTTTAGCGATTGTTCTTGTGGGAAGGGTTGACTCCAAGTATTTGTCGCCAAACCTTGCACTCCGAGATCCCAACCTAAAATGGCTTCATTGTTCCCTGGGATAAAAATAAAGGGATCCCCATCAATTTCTAACTCAAAGGTGGCGCACTTCACTCCTCCCATATCAAATTCTCGTGCTTGAATATTGGTGACCAGCTTCAACGGGCTGACAAAATACATCAAAACCTTTGCCAACACTTGCCGTTTCGTGGTTTCAGTCAAATTTTTCCAGTTACTCCATTCCATCATGTCCATAGTGTTCATGCGGTCGTCCCCTTTTATCTGCAAGTTGCTTTTGTTATCATTAAGTATATCATGATTCGAGGTGATGCGTTTGAAAAGCGTCCGTTTTGGAAACCAACCCTGGATAAGAGCAGCTGCTTTTTACTTGCGGTATCAAGTCTTTGTAGAGGAACAAAAAATTGATCCTAAACTGGAATTTGATGCTTTGGATACCAGTGATCGTTGTTATTTCGTAAGTTTTGTAGCTGATCAGCCGGTAGCCACCATCCGTTATCAAGCATTTGCAGAAGACCCCACAGCCATTCAGCCAGATCGATTCTGTGTGGCACAAGAATTTCGTAATCAAGGGATTGGCTCAGATTTGCTACGAAGATATGAAGAGCATGCAAGACACGCAGGTTTCCTTCGTAGTATCTTGTCCGCAGAGCTCAGTGCCCAGGACTTTTATCTGAAAGCTGGGTATTCCTCGGTTGGCGCACCTTTTGAGGAAGATGGTATTTTGTGTGTACGAATGATCAAAAAGTTAACCAAAAATAACTAAGCCGCAAAATTTCTTTGAGAGGGGGCAATTCTAGAATCCCGACTTAAAACCTACTTCCTATTTTAAATTCCAGCAATAGCTGGGAATCTTTTTCTGATTAAAAGAACTAAAAAAACGGAACCCTCTTCGCTAAGGACTAACTGCCTAGAGAAGAGGGTTCCGTTTGTGGTATTTATTGAAAGAAAAACACCGAAACCTTAGCCTTGGCTAGAGTTTTTCTTATGCTTTCGAGCACTACGCTGTTCTTGACGACGTTCGACCTTACGTTTCTGACGGTTATTTTCTTGGACGGCTCGTTGGATTTTTTTCTTGTAACCTGGTTTAATTTTTTTCTTTTTCTTTTTCACTAAACCAATCATCGTCGGATCTAGTTCAACACGACTTTTCTCTCGTTTTTTACGGCGATTACGGTCATAGCTGTCGACGATTTCATCATTTTTAATTTCTTTAGGCTCAAAGGTAATTCCGAGTTTTTCCAAAGCAATAATCGCTTGTTCATCGGAAGGATCATACAAAGTAATCGCGGTACCCGGCAACCCATTACGGCCAGTCCGCCCCACTCGATGAATAAAGAATTCCAAGTCATCAGGCAATTCCGCATTGATCACATGAGAAACCCCTTCGATATCAATCCCACGAGCAGCTAAATCGGTGGCTACAACATATTGAAAGTCCATATTTTGTACTTGCCGCATTACCCGTTTACGCTCACGGGGTGAAATGTCTCCATGAATTTTCGCTACTTTTAAGCCTTTCCCCTTCAAAAAGTCGGTAATTTCGTCTACCCGTTGTTTCGTATTGGCAAAAACGATGGCTAAATAAGGATGGCCCACTGTCAACAATTGGTAAATTTGCTGCTCCGCTTGCCGGCCTTTAGTCGAAATTAACCAGTTGTCGATTGTTTCGGAAAGAATCGCTTTCGGTTTGATTTCTTCAATTATTGGATTTTCTAAATATTTCCGCAAAAATGGTCGTAACTTTTCCGGAATGGTGGCTGAAAAAACCAATATTTGAAGCTTTTCTGGTAAGCGACCAGCAATCTGGTCAACTTCACTTAAAAAACCCATATCTAATGTCATATCGGCTTCATCCACCACAAATGCTTGGGCCGTATGGATATCGAGAGCTTGTTCATTTAGCATATCCAAGATGCGTCCGGGAGTCCCAATGACAACATGTGGTTGCTGATGTGTGAGGCGCTCGATTTGTCGTTGTTTATCAGTACCACCGACAAAATTAGTCACCCGAATTTCCGGGTTTGCAAAACTGGCGATTTGACGAGCTGCTTGGTAAATTTGTGTCGCCAGCTCTCGACTTGGGGCCGTGACCACTAGTTGAACTTCTTCTCGTGTGGCATCGATTTGGTCCATCAGTGGCAGTAAAAAGGTATGGGTTTTACCAGTCCCAGTTTGGGATTGGCCCACGACACTCTTTCCTTTTTGAATTAATGGAATCAATCGTTCTTGGACTTCAGTTGGTTCGCGAAATCCTAACTCTGTTAATGCTTCTTGAATAAACGGTTTAAAATGAAATGTTTCAAAGGTCATTTATTCCACCTTCTTTCTATGGCAATCCTTGCGATTATAGCACAACTGCCATGACTTTTCTAATATTGGAAAAAAATTTTAGCTCAGATTACTCAGCAAAACTATCATTCTAGCATGATAATTACTTGAATGACGATTACTTGGGTACGACCGTACTAAAAACATAGGTCTTGCTGGCATTTTCATAAAATAGTTGGCGTTTACGGCGTAGGAAGGACCAAACCATCACCAAGAAGAAAATTCCCGTAATCAGAAAACCGAAAACAACGAGACCGGTACTAATAAAGATCAAATAGAGATTTTCACTTTTCAAAAAAGGAGCAATTCCTTGAAAAATATGGCTATAGCCACCGTAGAAAAAATACAGTATCCCATACCGTTTTAAAAGGGCCGTGAATCGAATCCGTTTCCTCCCCACCTCGGCGACTTGAATTTTGACGATCGCCTTGCCGAGAGTTTTGCCATTGGTCAGCCAAGGGATACAGACGAAGTAGAGGAATACTTCCAGAAGATACCACCAGAAGGTATTGGTAATCTCTGTTCTTTGGCCAGTACCTATCGTGATACCAAGAGTGACGAGGATATCAACACCTCCTAAAAAGAGCCAGTCCAAGCCAAATGCCACCAGCCGCCGCACCAAGGTAACTTCTTTGCCTCGTTGGTATGCCGTTTCTGCCAGTTTTTCATTAGATGGTAGCAAGAAAGTCAGCAGCGGTTCCAGCCAGAAGCCAATCAAACCACCAAGGGTATTATGCAGCAAATCGTTGACATCAAATAAGCGATAGGAACGCGGATAAATAAAATACAAACCAGTGAGTTGAGTCAGTTCAAAAAATAAAGACAAACAAAAACTAGCTAAGACAATCTGGTACCAACGTAGCTTAGTCAAATACCTTAAAAAGACGCCAAAGGGAATCAAAATCAAGATATTAAATGCCGGCTCCAAAAATACGCTTTGTTTCATGGCCGGCAAATAAGTGCTAGGGTCTTTGATATTCAACACAGTTTGCTCCATAAAATGACGGAGTGAAGCACCAAGGGAGAGCTCCATTGAAGGCCCTGTCAGTTGTGCGACGGCTCCTCTTGATGGTAAAGGTAAGATTACCAGTAAGTATGCACACAAAAGATAAAAAACAAAACTATACAAGACCACTCCTCGAAAAACGAGAAAGCTTCCGTATTTTCGGTATTCATAAACAAAGAAAATAGTTGAAATTGCTAAAGCTAAAAAAGGAAAAATCAATAACGCTGTTTTTATAGGTTCGATATAAGCCGCCAAAAAAGCCACTCCTCCCATTCAGATATTTTTCATTTTATCAGAAATACAGTATGATAGAGACAAAGGAGGTGCCAAAAAATCATGTTGAATCCCTACTTTGCTTTCGGTGTACCGGTGGGTCTCTTACTCATCTACGCCATCTTTGCAATTATTCGCAAAAAAACGAAGATTCATTATCTTGGTTTTGCTTTATTTATTATTTCGGGTTTTTTGACCGCATTTTGTTTGCAAGTCATCCAATATGCCTATCACGAAAGCGCCCTTACCAGTGTCGCTGCTTTGGAAGAAAGCGCCGGCTACCCACTTTGGTTGTTGTTTATTGGTTTTGGCATTGGCTTGTTTTTGGTCCTCATCAATCTCGTGCGGGCGTGGCGTCGAATTCAAAAAATCCGCAACCAGACGTCAGACCATCGCAACTAAATACCCATCTATTCTAAATTATGATCCGGACAGTTCATTTTTCATGAGCCGTTTTTTTATTAAGAGAGCTAAAGAACTTATAAAAATTCAGCTCCAAAATGGCTAATGGTTCAGGAATTAAGTGGCAAACCATGCCGTCATTTTGATGTCATGAAAAAGATGAAATTTAGCGACCTAGGAATTGATATGCTGATAGTTAGACCAAAAAATGCCAAATACAACGCAATTTGTCATTGCAAGTTCATCTTAGCGGTTTCTACTTTGAAATGACTCTATGCGTAGTGCTTTTATTGCCATCTCAATCTTGAAAGCTACTATCGTATCGATCCTACTAGGTTAAAATTCATCGTGTTCAAGACCTCCTACCGTTCTTCTAAGCGACTTTAAAGAAACTTTTTGAAGTTTTTTTAAAACCTTTTTAGCGGGGTACGATACCCTTCATAATCCCAGTAAAAAATCCGAGCCACGCAATCAGTGGTCCGGATTTTTTCAATCTAGAAATTCATAATAGTAGATATCGATACCATTTTTGGCAGTCAACTTATCCAGAGTCGCCAGCTCCAAGAATAAATACCCTCGATCTACTAGCAAGTACTTATTTTCCTCTAACGCTTCCTCAATATAGGGAAGGATTAAATTCTCATCGCCTTCTTGATTGCCCCGCGTACCGAAAATTTCTCGAAAAACCCGATGGTCCGTCAACAAAAAATATTCATGGTCGTATTTGTAGACTGCGACACGGTATTCTTTTTTAGGAAAGTGGCCTTCAATAGTAAAAAAGCACTCACCAATGTGGGGCAGGACTGATGCCAGCTGATCTGGCTTCAACGCCTGTTGATAAAACATATACCTCACTCCTTGTTGAGCCAATTATAAAAGAAGTTTGGTAAAAATGAAAACAATAGGATTTTTCACTAATCTTTTCTTAAAGATCCCACTCTTCGTAAAATTCCGCTAAAAAGGTCTCCATAAACGCTTTTCTTCGCTGTCCTTCTTTTTTCCCATAAGGCGTTTTCATCAAGTCAACAATACGGTACAATTTTTCGTAAAAATGATTAATAACCGTGGAGTCCTCCCGATATTGAGCTTTACTGGTCAATTTTCGAGGAGCAATTGTTGGATCGTGAAGAATGCTGCCATGAGAACCACCATAATAAGCTGTACGCAAAATTCCGATTGCTCCCAAAGCTTCTAACCGATCGGCATCTTGAACAATTTGCCCGTTGATGGTCAACTCGGCTGCCTTTCCAAAAATCTCTTTAGAAAAAGACAAATTATCCATGATAAAGATAATTTCTAAGATTTGGGTACTGTCAACACCAATCATTGTCAAATACTCCCGCAGCTCTTCCAAAGCGATTTCCGGACTAGCAACAACTTTGTCATCGATAGTATCGTGGAGATAAGCAGCGGCTAAGACTACAAACTCATCCACCGCTGGATCCCCCAAATCAGCAATAATCCGCTTTGCCAATTGGGCGACGCGTTTCGCATGGTCAAAGCCGTGACCACTGCCATCGTGAGCCAAGCGTTCTTTAGCAAATTGGATCACTAGTTCAAGCTCTTTAAACATGTTCAATCACCTGCACTTGGTAGACTTCAAAATATAGCTCCTGCAAATAATCTAGCAGGTACTGCGGATTTAACGTTTCACCAGTCGCGTCTTTAATTATTTCTGAAGGGGTCTTGCTCGCTCCAAAACGATGGACTTTTTCTGTCAACCATTTGCGAATCGGCGAGTAATCATCCGTAGCTAAGACAGTGGCAACATCGATCGTTTCTTGCATCTTATGATAGAGCTGCGCAGCATACATATAGCCCAAAGCATAAGATGGAAAATAACCAAACATTCCGCCTGACCAATGAACGTCCTGAAGAATACCGGTCAAATCATCCGGCGGGGTAATCCCAAGATATTCTTGGTACTTCTGTTTCCAAACCGCTGGTAACTCATCGACAGTTAAGGTACCGTTAAATAACTCTTTTTCGATTTCATAACGAATAATGATGTGTAGCGGGTAAGTCAGACTGTCCGCCTCAATTCGAATCAAACTAGACTGGGAGTGTTTCATGCCCCGATAAAAATCAATAAACGGAAGATCATCAAAGACCCCTGCTGCACATTCTTTAAAAAATGGGTATTGCTTTTCCCAAAACTGACGACTGCCGCCGATGATTAACTCATTAAACAAAGATTGGGATTCATGGATTCCCATTGAGGCACCTTCGTGAACCGGGGTATACTCGTATTTCTCAGCGATATTTTGCTCGTAAATCCCATGACCGGCTTCATGGATAACTCCAAAAATCGCCGTCATAAAGTCTTTTTCCCGCCAGCGAGTCGTAATACGGACATCGTTGTGATTGATCCCGGTAGCAAAGGGATGAATGGTGTCGTCCAAGCGGCCACGATCAAAATCATATCCCAGCTCTTCAGCAACTTTCGTGATAAATTTTTGTTGTCCACTTTTTGGCATTTTACGAGTAAGAAAGTCTTTGGCGGGGGCTTGCCCTTTTCCAGCTAGAGTTGCCCGAATCGCCATAATTCCTTCCCGCAATCGATGAAAAACTTGATCCAATTCCGCTGTAGTTAAGGAAGGTTCGTATTGATCCAGCAAGACATCGTAGGCATTGGCTTGTTCTTTTTTCTGATAGCGAATCAAGTCTTTGGTTAAGCGAATGTTGTCGGCTAAGGCATCCCGAAACAAGCTGAAATCATTGGCTTGGCGGGCCTTAGACCAGGCACCATGCGCTTTGGAAACCGCTTGGGAATACGCAGTCATCACATCTTTAGGCACCGCTTGATTCAATTCATACTCTTTTTTCACTAAACGGTAAGCCGCTTGCCCTACTTCTGAAAGGTCTTCTGGGTGTTCAGCAAAATAATCAAGGGCTTCAGCGATCTTAGGTCCCGTCGCTTTGTCAAAATATAAGCCACTTAGATAACCATCCACCTCACTGCGATAGTCTTGTGCTGCATCAGGCATCCCCGTTTGTGCGTCCCATTCTAAGATTGACATCGCTTGCTTTAACAGGTCCAATTCCTTCAGCTCTTGCAAAAAATCTGCTTCTTTCACATCGATAGCCTCCTTTTCTAAGGTCAATTATTCCGCGGATTGTGATCGTGGCGTCCGAGGTGGTCGTGTGCCCCAATATTGGAAGAAGTCGGTTCGTAATGCGCCATTGTAAAGTTTGCGTTTTTTAGTCGCTTTGGCACCGTAAAATTCTTCAAATTGTAAATCGCTAGTCAAAATGTATTTGCTCCAAGTGCTTAAGGGTTTGAAGGCTTGGCCCATTTGCTGATAAAGTTCTCTGACGGTTTCTGCTTCGCCCAAACGTTCGCCATAAGGGGGATTGGCCACAATAACCCCGTATTCTTTCTCGGTAGTAAAATCTTTGACCGCTTGCTGTTTGAACGTAATGGAATCGCCTAAGCCAATTTCATCTGCATTGGCTTGGGCGATTTCAATCATTTTACCATTGATATCAAAGCCTGAGATATCCAGTTCCACGTCATAATCTGCTTTTTCTTCTGCATCTTTACGAACCGTTTCAAAAATACTGTCACTAAACCAATCCCACTCTTCGCAAGCAAAGCTCCGATTGAAGCCAGGCGCGATATTATGCCCCAGCAAAGCGGCTTCTATACAAAGAGTCCCGGAGCCACACACTGGATCTACAAAAGGGCGATCCTTGCGCCAGTTAGTCAACATCACAAGGGCAGCAGCCATATTTTCTTTCAAGGGAGCCCCCCCTTTTTCCAGACGATATCCCCGTTTAAATAAACTTGGACCAGTCGTATCTAAAGTCACCATCACATGATCTTTCAACAGGGCCACTTCCAATTGAAACAAAGCCCCCGTTTCTGCTAAGGGCACATTGGCTGGTCGATGGTAGTAGCCACGAAGCCGTTCCACGATGGCTTTTTTAGTAATCGCTTGGCAATCTGGAACACTATAGAGTTTTGATTTTATCGATTTTCCTGCTACTGGAAAACTCGCATCCAAAGGTAAAAAGTCTTCCCAAGGCAAAGCTTTAACTTTTTCAAATAATTCATCAAAGGAATAGGCATCAAATTCGCCAACAACGATTTTGATCCGATCGGCAGTTCGCAACCAAAGATTTGTCGTGGCAATCGTCGCCATCGTCCCTTTAAACCGTGCTCGACCATTCTCGACTGCACATTCAATGCCCAAGTCTCGAAGTTCTTTTCCTACCAAAGCTTCTAAACCACTGGCAGCTGTGGCCACCAATGAAAATTCTTGTTGTGTATTCATTTATTTTCTCCGTTCTATTGTTTCTTTTGTGACTTGGATGATTCGTTTTTGAAGAATCTATTGCTAAGAGTGCTTCTGATTTCTTAATTCGCAAAATCGACAGGCTCATAACTGTTTCGAAAATAGAAACAATTATGAGCCTGTCGACATTCCCTGAAAGACTGTGATTTTCTGTAAGCCATGTTCTGTCCAATGACTGCTTCAGGGAAACAGCCACTTGGGCAATCATCTATCTGCAATTGCTTGCCTTCTTGTATTCGTTTAATTCCGTCAAAGAAGCGCCCCTACCATTGTTTGGGTTGCTCGCTCGAGGGGTTTACCGCGTTCCACCGTCGCTGTTTCCAGGCGACGCTTCGTCACTGTGGCACTTTTCAAGGATACTAGTCCATGGCCGAAGCTTTAGGACGTTTTCCTGCCGTTACCGATCACTCGGTACCCTGACTTATGGTTTCGTCAGGCACGAACACTACCAGCATCTCAGCCGGTGCGAGCATGGACTTTCCTCAGCCCGGTCAAGCCGGACCGCGATTGCCTGAAAATCACAGCAGTCATTGTTTGGTTAGAATTGACGGGTCCGCTCGTTATCTTCGGAATTTTCGTCATTTGAGTAGTTAGCGGCATTGACTGATGAGCGAGTGACGCTAGCAGCAGGTGTTTCCGCCACTTTCACAGTCGGTGCAGCATTGTCTTGATCTAATTTTTTGCCAAAAACCTCTTTTTCCAAATTAGAAAGACGTTTCAAAATGTCAAAATTCGTAACAGTTTGACTCTTTGGCGCTTCTTGTGGCACTCGTGGTGCTTGTGTAGTGCTCTTTTCTAATTGTGCAACCCGCGCTGTCAGGCGGTCATTTTCTTCTTGTAAAGACAACATTTCACGATTGTAGCTTTCATAATCTTTAATGATATTGTCCAAGAACTCATCGACTTCAACAGGATCATAGCCCCGCATTTTGGTTTTGAATTCTTGTTGCAATATGTCTTTTGGACTATAATTCAAGTTTGCCATATTTATCTACACCTCATCCGCTTATTGAAAAGATTCCTCTTTCCTACCTATTTTATCAAAAAACCGCGATAAATCAAACACTATCCATCCGTTATTGCATTTTGTAGGTCGTCCATCGTAATTTTATCTATTTGATAAGGAAATTTTTCAGAAAAATGGCTAGCATCTTTTAAAAACCATTGGGGCTTGCCAGGAAACTCCTCATCATACAAAATCAAAGCACCACCTGAATGGCTCAACAAAAACTGGGTATGGTTTTTTAATTGGTTGGGATTTTCATACGGCTGATGACTAGTAGCCTCGACAAAATCCGCTTGTGCTTTAATTTCCGTTAAGAGTGCGGCATTTTTTTCCTTCCATTGGCTGCCGTATTCTAAAAAGGGGAAAATAATCCCAATTTTAAAATCCGGATAATCCAAGCGCAGCTGATAAGCCACTTGGGCGCCCCATAATTCCACGCCAAGATTTCCTCCAATCAATAACCATTCCAAACCGTTCTCCAAATAAGCGATGAGCCGGTCTTTTACCACTTTCTTAATAACTTCAATTTTAGGGTCGTTTTCTTGAAAAATCCCCAACTCATAACTTCGATAGCCAGTCAGAACTAGCGTTTTAATCGTCTCATCCATGGTTCTTTTTTCCTTCTTCATGGGTTTTTGGTATAATAATGCCGCAAGGAGTGTGAAAAAAATGGTTTTTAACTACCCTGATGGGCGCAGTTTTCAAAACGCACCTACACCTAAGAATAACCAAGTCACAAAAGAAAAGCAAATTTCCCAACAATCGACTTCTAAGCTCAAAACCACGGGGACTAAACCATTCACTACGACGAAGGGCTCAGCTTCTACCGTAAATTTTGGCAACCGGGGTATGCGCTTTGAAGAAGCCATCAATGAAAGCAACACCTATTATCTCACCCATAAAATGGCGGTGGTCCACAAAAAGCCAACCCCCATCCAAATCGTCAAAGTTGATTATCCTAGACGTAGTGCTGCGATGATCAAAGAAGCCTATTTTAAAGAGGCCTCGACCACGGACTATAACGGGGTTTATCAAGGACGTTATTTAGATTTTGAAGCGAAGGAAACCAAAAATAAGGCTTCCTTTCCTTTTAAAAACTTCCATACTCATCAAATCACCCATATGAAAGCTTGTCTTGAACAAGGGGGCCTTTGTTTTGTCCTCTTATGGTTTTCCAGTTTAGAACGTTGCTTCTTTTTAGACAGCAGGACCCTGATCGCTCATTGGGACCAACAAAAAGCAAACGGAAAAAAATCACTACCTTTAACTACGATTGAATTAGAAGGAATCGAAATTACCCGAAAAATCGCCCCCCGCATTCCCTATCTGGAAGCGGTGGATCATTACTTGAAAAAGGAGGCCCTCTAAATGGCCAATCAAGAAACTCCCTCACGGCTCACCCGTCGCAGCCAGCAAACTGGGAAGCCAAAGAAAACTGGTGGCTCCAAAAAACCGAAAAAATCCCAAAAAACACCTATCAGTAAGATTATCCTACGGGTTTTTGTCAGCCTTTTTGTCTTAGGTTGTTTTGCGTTTTTAGGCGGAGTGGGTCTCTTTTGGTTTTATGCCAAGGATGCCCCCAAGATTACTGACGACCAGCTGGATGCTTCCGCCTCCTCCACTCTTTACGCGGGTGATACCGCAATTGCCGATTTAGGCGCTGAACGGCGAGAAAAAATCACCGCTCAAGAAATCCCCCAATTGTTGGAAGATGCCATCGTCTCAGTCGAAGATAAACGGTTTTACAAACACGTCGGTGTGGACCCCATTCGCATCGTGGGTTCGGCCTTATCCAATGTCCGCAATGGTGGTATGCAAGGGGGGTCGACTTTGACCCAGCAACTGATCAAACTCTCATTTTTCTCCACTAAGGCCAGTGATCAAACGTTAAAACGAAAAGCCCAGGAAGCCTGGATGGCCGTGCAATTGGAAAAAGAGAAATCCAAAGAAGAAATTCTGACTTACTATATCAATAAAGTGTACATGTCCAATGGTTTATCCGGAATGGAGACTGCCTCTGAGGCTTACTTTGGCAAAACACTCTCTGAACTCAATCTAGCCCAAACAGCTTTATTGGCGGGGATGCCACAAGCGCCGGAAAGTTATGATCCTTATCGTCACCCAGAAGCTGCTAAAAAACGTCGTAACATCGTTTTGCAGACCATGTTGGAAAATGAAAAAATCACCCAAAAAGAATACGATGATGCTATCAAAATGGATATTGCATCGGGGCTGATTGATTTTCAACGAGAAAGTCAATCTTGGGCTAAATATGATGGCTATGTCAAAGAAGTCATCCAACAAGTCAAAGACCTCACCGGTAAAGATGTCTATACTGACGGTTTAAAAGTTTACACAAATCTTGATTTGGAAGCCCAAGATCGCCTCTACGAAATCGTCAATAGTGATGACTATGTCCAATACCCTGACGAGGACATGCAAGTTGCTGCCACCGTAATGAATACTGATAATGGGAAGGTCATCGCCCAAATCGGCGGACGCAACATTGCTTCGGATGTGGTGTTGGGGACGAATCTAGCTGTCAATACCGCACGGGATTTCGGTTCGACGATGAAGCCTTTAACAGATTACGGGCCAGCCTTCGAGTATTTAAAAAATTCTACCGCCGATCGGATCGTCGATGAGCCTTATCAATACCCTGGTACCGATATTGAGGTTCGTAACTGGGATGGACAATACTTTGGTGATATCAGCCTGCGTACCGCCTTGGCTTATTCCCGGAACGTCCCTGCAGTAAAAACCCTTGATGAAGTAGGATTAGACCAGTCGAAGAAGTTTCTGTCAGGTTTGGGTATCGACTACCAATCGATGGAGTATTCCAATGCGATTTCTAGCAACACCATCCAAGAAGGCACGAAATACGGTGCCTCTTCCGAAAAAATGGCAGCAGCCTACAGCGCTTTTGCCAATGGTGGTACCTATTACAAACCCATGTATATCTCAAAAATTGTTTATCAAGACGGTTCGGTGGAAGAATTCCAGTCAGAAGGCAAACGCGCGATGTCACCTGGGACGGCCTATATTATCACGGATATCTTAAAAGGAGTCATTTCAGAGGCAACCGGAACCAACGCCCAGATTCCTGGGTTAATCCAAGCCGGGAAAACCGGAACTTCCAACTACACTGATGATCAACTTGAAAAACTAGGAACTACAAGCGGTGTCTATCCCGACATTCTCTTTTCTGGTTATACTCCAGATTATGCAATGGCCGTTTGGACCGGGTACAACAATATCATGACCCCGGTCACCAACCAATCCAATCTGGTTGCTTCCTCTGTTTACCGAGAATTGATGTCTTATATTACTAGTAACATAGACGTCTCGGATTGGGATATGCCTGATGATTTGGTCCGCTACGGTGGGGAATTATACTTTAAAGATACCTATGTGGCCCCTACCCCTTCCGTCTCTGTGACGCCATCAAGTAGTAGCACCTCCGAAGCAAGCTCTACAACTACTGAAAGCACCACGGAAAGCAGTACCACTGAGTCAAGTACCGCTAGTTCTACCAAAGAAAGTGAAAGCACCTCTAGTTCTTCAGAAGCTAGCAAATCCAGTGAAGAGTCAAAAGCACCGGAGTCTTCCACCGCTCCGTCTAAGTCCAGTGAACCTTCACAATCCAGCGAATCCCAAGAGACCGCTCCGTCTACTAGTGAAACCACACCAGAGGAATCCGCTCCAGCTCCTTCCGATAGCTCTTCACAAGCTCCGGAAGAAAAAGCTGATGCTGCTGACAAGAATTCAAAAAACGAAACAGATAGTATTAAATCAGCAGCTTAATTACTCAATAAAAGCCACCTTTCTCGCAAGCTTTATCAGCTTACATGAAAGGTGGCTTTTTAGGTTATGCATATCAGGCAAGACTTTCTTATTTGTAACGTTAAGCTTTTACGAGAGCAAACAGCGGTCCAACCAGGTTTCCTGCTTCCACAAAAGCACGTCGATATTTTCTTTTGAGGAAGCGGGCGACCAGTGTCTACTTCGCCACTGAATGAAAGTTCTCACCATCATAACGCACTTGCAGGCGTTGCTGACCATCCATGCACATGAATAATAACGGACAACCTTGGCATTTGGGACTGCGAGCCAGACAATGGTAGCGGCCGAAGAAGATGATACGATGGTGAGCAGTTACCCAAGAATCTTTTGGTAATTTTTTCATCAACGTTTCTTCTACTTCCAGCACACTGGCTTTTTGCTTGCAGATTCGCAGTCGTTTTGAGACCCGTTCCACGTGGGTATCCACCGCAATAGCTGGCACACCAAAAGCATCTCCTAGGACGACATTAGCCGTTTTCCGCCCCACCCCTGGTAATGACATCAAGGCTTCCCGGGTTCTTGGCACCTCTCCACCAAAATCTGTCAGCAGTTTTTCTGCGCAAGCTTTGATATTTTTGGATTTGTTACGATACAAGCCGATTGTTTTGATTTTGGCCATAATATCTTCTAAGGGGGCTTGAGCTAAGGCTTGGGGCGTGGGATAAGCTGCGAATAGTCCGGGTGTGGCTTTGTTTACTCCGACATCGGTCGCTTGAGCAGACAAAATTACCGCAATTAGCAGCTGAAAAGCATTTTCATGTACCAGTTCCCCGTGGGCCTCAGGAAACATCTCTCCCATAATCGCCAAAGCTTGTTGTGTTTGGGCTTGATTTAGCATCGACTTCAGTCCTCCTTGAAGGGATTGTGTAATGTAATCGGTGGCAACTGTTGATCATCAGCGGTGCCAGACCCTTGACTGACTTCCGCTTCTTTTTGCAACAACGCCATTTTGCGCCGAGCTTGTTCGTTGGTAACGGCTTCTTTTGTTTTGATATTTTTGCTTTCCCAATTCAGTAAAATCCGGTCGATATAGCTTAAGCTGCGGGCTTGATGGGTCACCGCCTCTTTTAAAGCCAAGCGAACCAGCTCCGGATCGTAGTGATCTTCATCTAGCCAGCCAGCAATCCGCTCATACTCTAATGGGGATAAGGGGCGTCCAAATTCCTGTTCGAAAATTTGATACAGGTGACTGACTTGATCTTCTTTACTAGTAACTTCTGCCTGAGCGGCATCAGCTTGTAGAATTGTCGTTAATTTTTCATATAGCGGCGAAAAATCGTAGCTATCCGTCTGGCGCCCTTGGCTGTCTTGGGCTGTAACAATTTGCAAGACTTCTTTAGCGACCACTTGTTCTAAAAGTTTAAAAACTTGCGCTTGAGACAATCCCATCTGTCGAGCAATCTGATCCAAGTCGGGAAAAGTCTCCCCTTGTTGACTGTAACTATTTAATTCTAACCAAAAGACCAATTCTTCAGTGGTTAAACCTAAGCGGTGATAATGTTGCAATAGCAGTCGCGAAACAGTCATCTGACCAGCCTGTAACCATTCTTTTACAAAATCCATACTTCTCCTTCTTTCCCCTACTTCATTAAAAGTCTAACAGAAAGACCCCCATTAGCCAAAAAGAAAGACAGAAGTTCCCACCTCTGTCTTCCCTAGATTTTAGTTAGATACAGCAGCGATGATTTCCACTTCAATCAATACATCTTTTGGCAAACCAGCAACTTCTACCGCTGAACGAGCCGGTAGTTCATTATCAAAAAACGCCCCATAGACCTCATTAAACTTGGTAAAGTCGGCAATGTTTTTCATAAAACAAGTTGTTTTTACTACCGCATCTTTGGTCAAATTTGCAGCCGTTAAAATCCCTTCGATGTTGGAAAATACTTGTTGGGCTTGGCTTTCGATATCCGTCCCCACGATTTCACCAGTTTTTGGATCTAGGGGAATCTGTCCCGAAGCAAATAGAAAGCCGTTGACAATCTTACCTTGTACATAAGGGCCAATGGCTTTTGGTGCTAGATTGGTTTGAATCGTTTTCATTGAATTACTCCTCTTTTTGGCAATCTGGACATAAGCCATAAACCTCAAGGCGATGCTGGCTAATGTCATACCCCGTCAAGCGCCCGGCTGCCATTTCCACATCTTCTAACCCAGGATAATAAAAGTCCTCGATTCTGCCACATTTTTTACAAATCGCATGGTAATGAGGTTGGTCCGTAAAATCAAAGCGACTAGAAGCATCGCCATAATTCATTTCGGTCACCAAGCCCTTATCCACTAATAAACGCAAATTATTATAAACCGTCGCAACACTCATCCCGCTAAAGCGGCTTGCCATTTCTTGATAGATTTCATCAGCTGTTGGATGATTATGGTGATTGGCCAAATACTCCATGATGGCATAGCGTTGTGGGGTAATACGCACCTTGTCCTCTTTCAGACGCGTGATTGCTTCTGCAACCGTTAGATGCTCCATCGAATTGGCCTCCTTTACAAAATTTCTTCTTACATAATACAAGATAATCCTTGAAAATTCTAGCTGATTTAATGAAATGCAAAAAAACCTCAATAATTTGCAATCAAAAGGCTATTCTTTGTCAAACTGATACAAGGCTGTAGACAGATAGCGCTCCCCATTGTCGGGTACAATTGCTAAGACTTTCTTGCCCGCACCAAGCTTTTGAGCGACTTCAACTGCAGCCAAAATAGCTGCGCCGGCCGAAATACCAACTAAAAAGCCTTCTTCCATACCGACTTTGCGTCCCCAAGTCAAGGCGTCCTCCCCTTTGATGGCAATCACTTCATCGTATACCTTAGTGTCCAACGTTTTCGGTACAAAACCCGTCCCAATTCCTTGGATTTTATGGGGGCCGGGTTTACCACCTTCTAAAACAGCTGACTCAGCAGGTTCTACTCCATAAATTTTAATCTCAGGAAACGCCTTTCGCAATACATGTCCCACGCCGCTGAGAGTGCCCCCAGTCCCAATTCCTGCCACGAAGGCGTCCAACCCAAGTTCATTAAAGTCCGCTACAATCTCTTGACCAGTTGTCTCTTCGTGAACGAGGGGATTCACCGGGTTTTCAAATTGCAAAGGCAAGAACCAGCCCTTCTCAGCAGCTAATGTTTCAGCTTTTTTGATGGAACCGCCAATTCCCTCCGCACCCGGCGTTAAAATCAGCTCTGCACCATAAGCTTGCATTAATTTACGTCGTTCAATACTCATGGTGTCCGGCATGACGATCACCACTTTATAGCCTTTAGCGGCCCCCACCGAAGACAAACCAATTCCTGTATTGCCAGAAGTGGGTTCTATGATGGTATCACCAGATTTTAGCTTGCCAGCTTTTTCCGCAGCTTCAATCATCCCTAAGGCAATCCGGTCTTTTACAGAACCCCCGGGATTGAAAAATTCCAATTTTACATAAACATCCGCCGCCCCTGCCGGAACGAGGTTGTTTAACTTCACTACGGGAGTCTGACCGATTGTTGCTAAAATTGATTCATGAATACTCATTCGCTATTTCCTCCTCTTTTAATGACAACTCGTTTTTTATCTATAGTTATCATAACGAATTCCCAAGATTTATGCCAGTATTCCCTTTTCTCGCGAGGTTCATGTCGAATTGAAGTAAAAAAAGTTTCAAGGCATTGGCAGCCCTGAAACTTTTTATCGTTAGTGAATTGACCTAATTATACTGCTAATTGTTGTCCTACAGAAATAGCATCACTGGTTAGCCCATTATTTTCCATCAATTGATCCACTGTAATCCCATATGCACTGGCAATGTCCCATAAAGTATCACCGGAAACAACTGTATATACTTCACCGCTAGTAGAAGCAGTCGCCGTCGCGGTGGTTTCTGTCGCTGTAGTTTCGGTACTTTCATAAGAGGTTTCTTCGTATGAAACATCACTAGTGGTAGTTTGGCTCGTGGCTGTTGTGGGTTGACTCCAGCTTGGTGTGTCGTATTGTGTCAAATTATATGCCGAGATCAAATAGTTTAGTTTGCCAGCATAGCCAGGATCTGTCGCATAACGACCAGTTAAATAGGCCGTAGCATCTAGATAGCTAGTGGTATTGCTTTTCCATGTCCCAGAGTAATGGGAGACCCCTGTCGCAAAGCTTGTGCCTCGCAAAACATCGGCATGGTCTTGCATGGACTCCCAGTAAGAGTTGTATTGACGGAAGGGCTCGTTCATCGTCACCCATTGGCCGTTGAGATATTCTAAAGTTGGCATGTAAACCGCTTGACCATTGTAAGTTCCTTTGACCCCAAACAAATTATAATACGGTGCCTGAGATAAGCCTGAGCCACCATTGCCACTTTCCAACAAAGCTTGGGCAATCATCACAGATGCGTATAAATCATTCGCATCAGCAATCTGGCTGGCAACTGGTCCAATTTGCGCGATAAGGTTTTGGGCAGCACTTGGTTGTTGGTAGTTGTATTCACTGGCTTCTGCTTGTTGACCAGGGATAACGCCACCTAAGACTGGTACGACTGCGACACTAGTACCCACCACTGTCACTGCTTTTTTCGCAAGTGCTTGTTTTTCAGCTTTTCTTGCGTTGCGTCGTTCAATCCGTGTCTGATAACTTTTCATGGGTTCCTCCTGTTTTCAGCTCCAGTTTTTTTAGAGCCTTTTGAATAACGTCATTTATTCATGCTTTCATTATTATACGTATCTCGCAGGAAAAGAACAAGTGAAAGCCCTCGCTCGGCTTATTTTTTCTGACTATTCGACTAAGACAAAATAAAGAAGCCCCGCTGTTTAAAGCAATTGGGCTTCTTTATTAAAGCGACGTTTAATTAAAGACTTTTAAAAGTTTTTACGACATTTTCGACTGTGAAGCCAAACTCTGCTAAAACTTTGTCTCCAGGAGCGGAGGCACCAAAGTGATCAATCGCGATGATTTTTCCAGCATCGCCTACATATTTTTCCCAACCAAAGGAGGCACCAGCTTCGATAGCTACCCGCTTGGTTACAGCTTTAGGCAAGACAGATTCGATATATTCTGGCGATTGCGCTTGGAATAAGTCGAAGCTTGGAATAGAAACCACGGCTACATCGATTCCCTCTTCAGCCAACGCTTGTTGTGCTTGGTAAGCTAGACCGACTTCAGAACCCGTCGCAATTAGAATCCCTGCGGCCGTCTCTTTTGCTGGAGACAAGACATACCCACCTTTAGCCACATTTTCATCCGCATCGGTTGCCGTATTCGGTAAGACTGGCAAGTTTTGACGACTTAAGACCAAGACAGTTGGTGTCTTCTGAGAGTTCATAGCTACTTTCCAAGCGGCACGGGTTTCATTTCCATCAGCTGGACGGATCACGTGCACATTTGGCATACAACGAAGGCTCGCCAATTGCTCGATTGGTTCGTGGGTTGGTCCATCTTCACCGACAGCCACAGAATCATGAGTCAAAACGTAAGTCACAGGGATATTTTGGATAGCTGATAGACGGACAGCTGGACGCAAATAGTCAGTAAACACGAAGAAAGTTCCGCCATAAACATGAGTTCCACCATGAAGTTGGATACCGTTCATCGCTGCTGCCATGGCGAATTCTCGCACACCAAACCAAATATTACGACCATCGTAATTTCCTGGTTCAAAGGCTTTCTCGTCGGCTACCATCGTATTGTTAGAAGAAGATAAATCTGCCGAACCACCCCAGAAACTTGGAACCGCCTTGGAAATTGCTTGAATCATTTCCTTGCTAGAAACCCGACTAGCCTGACTTGAACCTTCTTCATAAACTGGTAAAGCTTCATCCCAGTTTTCAGGCAACTTGTTAGCAAATGCGTCTTTTAACTCGTTAGCCAGCTCTGGGTATTCTTTGCTATAATGAGCAAACATATCTTCCCAAGCTGCTTCTTCTTTTGAACCACGATCAATAATGGCTTCTTTAAAACGAGCAGCCGCTTCTTCTGGAACTGTAAACTCTGGGTAATCCCAGCCATATGCTTTTTTCGCAATTTCCAAACCTTCTGCGCCTAGTGGAGCCCCATGAACCTTATTGGTACCTTCATTTGGTGCACCAAACCCGATGATGGTCTTCACTTCAATCAAGCTTGGTTTGTCGGTTTCAGCTTTAGCTTCCTCGATAGCTTTGGAGATAGCTTCTAAGTCGTTACCATCTTCTACCAAAATATGTTGCCATCCGTATGCTTCAAAACGTTGACCAACATTTTCTGTAAAGGACATGGAAGTCGGACCATCTAAAGAAATATCATTTGAATCATACAACACGACTAATTTATTTAATTTCATATGACCGGCCATGGAACACGCTTCTTGAGAAACACCTTCCATTAAGTCGCCATCACCACACAAAGCAAACGTGTAGTGATCCATCACTGGAAACTCAGGACGATTGTATTTTGCTGCCAAATGAGCTTCAGACATTGCCATCCCTACAGCCATAGCAATCCCTTGTCCTAAAGGTCCTGTTGTTGCTTCAACGCCATCGGTATGATCTACTTCTGGGTGTCCAGGGGTTTTACTGCCCCATTGGCGGAAGCCTTTCAAATCATCGATGGTTACTTGATAGCCAGCACAATGTAACAAACTGTACAGCAAAGCAGAACCATGGCCTGCTGATAACACAAAACGATCCCGATCGACCCAATTACGAGAAGTTAGCGGGTTGATTTTCAAATGACGTGTCCACAATGCGTAAGCCATTGGTGCTGCCCCCATTGGTAAGCCAGGGTGGCCTGAATTGGCTTTTTGAATTGCTTCAATACTTAGTGTACGCAGGGTATTGACCCCCAGCTGGTCGACTTTATCAAACAATACGAAATCCTCCTGTATCTTTATTTAGGTATATTATACCTTTATTTTTTTGTTTTGCAAAGAAGGAATCTAAGCCTTCTTAAAAAGCTATTTGCGATCATGGAGACCTTTTTCTTTTTGAATTTGCTTGAGCTTCTCCGGTGTCACATCGTTGCCTTCAGGATCTACTACTTTCATACCTTCAATATGGTGGCGCATCCCTGAGCGGAAAGCTTCTAAGTACTCCTGTCGTAGAAGAATCTGTTCTTTTTCTTCAGCAGCGGTTAACGTGCCACTCTTTTTTTTGCGACCCAATTCGTTGATTCGTGCCATTTTTTCTGCTGACAGCATTGGCTTGCCTCCTTACCATTGTGAAATGGATTCAATACGATTCCAAATGAAACGAAGGATTGTTAATCGCCTCGATTCCCCGTTTCACCTCCTCTATCATAAACTAAAGCCGGCAAAAATTACAGTACAAATTCACCAATCAAATGGCTAAGAAACCTTCTCCCCTCATTAAAGTTGCCAAATTTTTGCCAAGGGAACAACTAGCGAACAAATTTCGCCAACAAGCGAACATTTGTTTGATTTCGCTTTTTACGTATGGTACACTTAGCATAGTAAAGAAAGTAGGTGTAATCATGGCGAAACGAACAGACTCCCGCCAAGAGGAGATCTTGCGCTTCATACATGAACGAGTCACAGAAAAAGGCTATCCCCCAACCGTACGAGAAATCGGTGAAGCTGTCCACCTGTCTTCCACTTCTACCGTCCATGGGCACCTTTCCCGACTCGAAAAAAAAGGACTACTCCAACGAGATCCAACTAAACCCCGAGCGATTGAATTAACGCAAGCCGGGTTGGACTTAATTGGCATCAAATCTGAAAATATGCCTGTGCTAGGTGTGGTCACTGCTGGTGAGCCAATCCTCGCCGTGGAAGAAGCTTCTGACTTTTTCCCCATTCCACCAAATTTGAGTAACGATATTGGTAGTCTGTTTATGTTGACTATTCGTGGTGAAAGCATGATCAATATCGGTATTTTAGATGGTGACCAAGTCATCGTACGACAACAACGGGATGCCCAAAATGGGGATGTCGTCATTGCCATGACCGATGAAAATGAAGCTACTTGCAAACGATTTTTCCGTGAATCTGACCATGTCCGTTTGCAACCTGAAAATGATTTTATGGATCCCATCATTTTGCCAAACGTGACGATTTTAGGCCAAGTAGTTGGTCTTTACCGCAGCCACGTTGGTTGATTTCTAGGAGATCTTCAACTTTTTGCTTGAAGATTTCTTTTTTTGCTTTACAAACCGAACAAACATTCGTATAATAACTATACAAACATTTGTTCGTATAACTTAGATGAGGTGAAGAAAATGAATGGAATTCGAAATGTTGCTTTAGTGGGATTAGGATTAGTCATTAGCTATGTGGTGGTCACATATGGAGTCGAGCTGGCAGCCATGATTTTTGTTCCCCTCTTCTTCTTATGGTTTACCTTGTGGGATGATAAACAGATTCGCCAAGCCCAACGCCGTCAGAGCCGCCAATCTGTCAGCTATCCTAGTCACAAGTAAATTGATAAATAGAAACAGGAACAAATAGGAGCTGTTGCCAGTTAAAGGCAAGAGCTCCTATTCGTTTGGCTATTATCAGATGAACTTGGTAAAATCGGAAAACAAAATGAGCACATTTCCGGAGATTTTCTCGGATAGTGGCAAACTTTGTTTTAGTGAAATGTATGTGCTTTTGTATTTAAGACTAGCAGGCTCTTCTTTAAAGTTCATGAAGTCATGTCCAGCACACAACAACATGACAGAAAAAGCGTGTTTTTAAGTTTTAATCTATTCGTTTTCAAAGCAATAAAAAAGGTACTGCAACCAAAATTGTCAGTACCTTTTATCATTAGTAATCCATCAAGGTTAAGATTTCGTAATTGGCAATTTTATCACGGCCATGCAAGTCTTTTAGCTCGATTAAGAAGGCACAACCGACAACGATACCCCCCAGTTTTTCAACTAGATCAATGGTCGCTTTGACGGTACCACCAGTAGCCAATAAATCATCACAAACCAAGACTCGTTGTCCCGGTTTGATGGCATCGGCATGTAAGGTCAAGGTATCTGTGCCATATTCCAACTCATAGGATACTGAGATGGTTTCTCGTGGCAACTTCCCTGGTTTGCGGACTGGCGCAAAACCGACTCCCAATTCATACGCCACAGGACAGCCCACGATAAAACCTCGTGCTTCCGGCCCCACTACCATATCAATACTTTTTTCTGCTGCATAATCCACGATTTGCTTTGTAGCTTCCCGGTAGGCCTCACCATTGGCCATGAGCGGGGAAATGTCGCGGAAGACAATCCCTTTTTGTGGGTAATCAGCAATGCTTGCGACATAATCTCTTAAATCCATCTTGTTTCCTCCTATGATGTGTGAAAAACAGTCTTCGCTATAAGTTACTGTGTTTGAAAGTCATCTGATGAATCCCTTTCTATAATCAAAGGAATCCTCCCTATCAGCAAACCTAGTTCGTCAACCAAGCCTTTAATGTGCCAAGATCTGACAACAATAAAAATTCTTCACTTTTTATCTTTTTCAAGCGAGATGCATATAATTTGCTGGATTCCAATGCTTTTTTCTCAGCAGTGGGCTCTCGTTGCAAAACACCATCGCTTATTGTAACAAATTTCAGATCAAAAAACACCTGAATCATGAAAATCAATAATTTTGGTGGTAAATGTAAATATCCCGCGATTTCTGGTAATTTGTTGCGAATATCTAAGCGGGGTTGTGCCGCAATTAGTTTAAAAAGACGAGCGTATTGCTCCCGAGTCCCAATCCCATCTAAATACGCATCATCATGCGCTTCTAAGACGAACATCACCCGATTGATTTGTGCTTGCTGCAGGACCTCTTTAATCAAGGTAGGATCTTCTGGACAATCGAGAAAGGCAATTTCCTGATAATTATCCGCAGTCAAGGTTTGCTGCAACTGTTCCGCTCCACGATAGCGATAAATACTTTCGCCAAACTGACTATCTAACGACCGACTCAAACGATTGAAGGCCAACAACAAGGTTGCCTTTGTAGGATTAAAGAGCCGGACATTTTTTTTGCCTCGGAAATCAAATAACTGTAGGCCGGTGACTTGGAAATCCACTAGCTGCATCTGCGGTTTTTTGACCCCGTTCCATTCATTGATGGCAAATTCCCCTACCAGGGTGAAGGCTTCACCCTTAAATTCCTCTATTTCAGAGCCAAAGTCAAAGCCTATGACATCCAAAGCATCTGCTGATGAATCATCGACTACCGCCATCTTCAAGTGTTGCTGATTGGCGCCTATTTGTCGTAAAACAGTCGTTCCTGTCGCTTTCAAAGCAAAGCGAGGCAAGGGATTATCCGTTCCAAATGGCGCTAACACAGCGAGGCTTTCAATAAACGGTAAGGTAATATCAGTGACTTTTACCTCACCATCAATAAGCAATTCCTCACCAGTCGTCAAATCTAGCTTCTGCTCATCGAGATAGTCAACCATGCGCTGTTTTAACTCAGCCAAATTTTCTTGAGGCAAACTCAACCCAACCGCCGCATGGTGTCCACCAAAACTTGTAAATAAATCCCGCATGCCATCTAACATCTGGTAAAGATTCAAGGCTTCAATACTACGACCAGAGCCTTTACAAATTCCATCTTCTTTAATCGTCAAAACAATGGCTGGCTTTCCGGTACTCCGAAGAATTCGTCCCGCTACAATCCCCAATACCCCCTCATGCCAATTGTGACCAGCGACTAGGTGGATTGGACTATTGGGATCCAGCATCCCCATAACTTCCTCAGTGATGGCTGCAACTAAAGCTTTGCGCTCTTCGTTGATCGTATTTAAACTACCGGCCAACTGGCGAGCTTCCTCTTCATCAAAAGTAGTCAGTAAAGTCACGGCCGGATTGGGATCTCCTAATCGACCAACGGCATTTAGACGAGGGCTGATTGCAAAACCGATCATCGTTTCATCGACATCGGTAATTTTACTTTGGGCTGCTCGAAACAGCTCTTGTAGACCGATGCGCTCCGTCTGTTTGATCATTTGAAGACCAATCGATACCATGACGCGATTTTCATCGGTCAAAGAAACCATGTCTGCAATCGTTCCAATAGCTGCTAAATCCATAAACTCTAGTGGCACCTCATCTAGTAAGGCACAAGCAACTTTGAACGCAACCCCGACGCCTGCCAAATCTCCAAACGGATACTGCCCTTTTGGATGGCGAGGATGAATAATGCCATACGCATTTGGTAATTCTGCTGGCAACTCGTGGTGGTCTGTGACGATGACATCCACCCCTTGGCTATTGGCAAAATCGATTGCTGCATGTCCGGAAACACCATTGTCTACCGTGACAATCAGCTGGATTCCACTTTCAATCTGTTGGTGATAGACATCCAGATTAGGGCCATAGCCATCAGTGAAGCGATTCGGTAAGTAAACGGTAACGTCAGCCCCCATCAATTCTAGCGCTTCTTTCATCACCGTCGAACTGGTAATACCGTCCGCATCGTAATCACCATAGACTAAAATCCGTTCCCCGTCTGCAATCGCTTGTTGGAGACGAACCACGACTTTATCCATATCGTAAAATAAAAAAGGATCATAAAGATCAGTTAATTGTGGATTCAAAAAAAGTTCTAGCGCTTCCGGTTCCCGAATATTTCGCTGCCATAAAAGCTTAGCAATCGCTTCAGATAAGCCACGTTCCTGGATTAACTTACGAAACTCGTCAGTCAAGACGGGGCTCTCCGGAAACTTCCATTGATTTTTTGCCTGATGCACGAAAATCACTCCCAACTGTATGATTATAGCAAAGGCAAGAAAATCTGAAAAGAAACAAAGTGGAAAATCTTTGTTTGCTAGGTAAATTTAAGTAAAAACACAGGTTCACCAACTTTTACTAGAACTTTTTGTCTAGAAGACGCAAGCAATAGTAGCTGATGAACCTGTGTTTAAGCCAGTTAGCCAAAAATGCCGGATTATTTTTTATTGAAGAGACCACCCGCTAAGAAATCACCAATCTGAGGGAACAAGGTGTAAAAACGAGCAGCGACTTCCAGATAACCAGGAGCGTTGATTTCCCGCTTCGGCCATTCCATACTACGAACGATTCGTTCTGCTAGTTTCACCGGATCAAGCACATGATTTCCCATGGCATCTAAATAATTGCCAGATGGATCCGCCTTGTCGAAAAATTCCGTAGCCACCGGTCCAGGATTGACGGTCGTCACCTGGATACCAGCCGGTTTTAATTCCAAACGTAAGGCATTGGAAAACCCTAAAACCGCAAATTTGGTTGCCGAGTAAATAGTTGATTTCGGAGTTGCCATCTTCCCAGCCATCGAAGCAACATTGATAATCTGTCCAGAACGTTTTTGTGCCAACATATCGATGACGATCCGCTGGGTAAGCACCATCATCCCTAATAAGTTCACTTCAAACATTTTATAAACATCCGTCATCTGAAAGTCAACGAAATTTTCGAAAATACCAAATCCAGCATTGTTCACTAAAATATCGACTGGCCCGACCTCAGTGGCAACTTTATCTAAGAGGCTAGCAACACTAGTGGGATCAGCAATATCCAGTTGAAAAGCAAACGCTGGTTTCCCACTGAGCTGTGCGCAAGTTTCTTTTACTTGCCCAATGAGGTTGATGCGCCGGGCACAGGTGACGACGATGGCCCCTTTTTTGGCAGCAGCATAGCAAATCTGCTCCCCTAGGCCGGCTGAACCACCTGTCACCAATACGACTTTATTCGTCAAATCCATTGCTCTCACTCTTTTCCTGCATTTTTTTGCTAAAATCAGCATCATCAGCTGAAAGGAACGTCAATAATGTCAAAATCTTTCACAATACGCGTATTCGCAAACACTTCTTGGGCTTCTTTTTCTAACTGCAATACATCTTTGGCTAAATAGCGAGCGGAAATATGGGTTAACAACAGTTGGTTGACCCCCGCTTCTTTGGCCACGGCAGCTGCTTGTTGTGTCGTGGAATGAAAATAGGCTTTTGCCATCTTGGTTTCATCTTTATTGAAGGTGCTTTCGTGAACCAACACATCGGCGTTTGCAGCCAGCCGCACCGAAGCTGGTGTATAACGAGTATCACCTAAAATCGTAACGACCCGTCCTTTGCGTTTTTCCCCAACGAAATCTCGCCCCTGAATCACCCGTCCGTCAGACAAAGTAACCGCCAATCCTTGTTTTAGCTTGCCATAAAGCGGGCCAGGCTTGATTCCTAGAGCTTGTAGTTTCGCTACTTGCAACTCTCCTTCATGATCGGCTTCAACAACCCGATAGCCGAAACTGTCGACACCATGATCCAATTTTTCACAATAGACGCTAGCTTGTTGATCCTCAAAAACCAGCCCATCAGACACTTCATGGTAGTGAATAGTATAAGACAAGCGGGTTTGGGAAATCCGTAAAGCCGTCTGGACAAACTCCCGCACACCTTTCGGACCATAAATCGCTAATGGTTCGGTTCCTCCTTGAAAGGAACGACTGGATAATAGTCCCGGTAGACCAAAAAGATGATCGCCGTGTAAATGGGTAATAAAAATTTTCTCAATTTTACGGGGACGAATATTGGTACGCAAAATCTGCATTTGCGTACCTTCCCCACAATCAAATAGCCAAATGCCATTACGCTCGTCTAATAGTTTTAAAGCAATACTGGTGACGTTGCGATGCTTCGCGGGCACCCCAGCACCAGTTCCTAAAAATTCGATTTCCATATCTATTGTTACTCCTGACTTTCTGTGCTAAAGAGGGTTAGTCCCTGATTTCCATCACTTTCCCTGATATTTCAATGCGTGTCACGAGAAAATACTTAGAAATAAGGACACACCATTTTTCCAGTATAGCATTATTAAAGGGGAAATGTCAGGCTTTTCCATTATCTGTTGAGTTTTGCGAGTCAGTCTCTTCATCCGTGGCGTGCTGATCTTGCCACGCTTCTTGAGCTTTGCTTTTGGTATCTTCTTCCACTTGTTTCGCCTTGGCAATCTCAGCCTCTACCTCGTCATAATCAAAGCGGGAAATACCTCCCCGCAATTGATTGATGATGATTTCATTGATTGGACGATTGTCCTCTTCTTCAGCAATCAAAATCAACCCTGTTTGGCCAGCACGAATATCACTGACCAGAAATTCAAAAATATTGCGGGCATTTTTGATTTCTTTCGCGTCTTGGGTCGCCCCAATCATACTGCCGCCAACCCAACCTAATAACATCGTTAAAGGCCCCATTAAAATCCCTACCAACATGCCGATTAGACCACCAGTTGAGGTTTTATTGCTGCCGGTGAAATCGATGAAATCTTCCACTTTAAATTTGTGTTGACCATCATCAGAATGGGTCACCACAGCCATTTGTTCCCCTCGTAGCTTTCCTTGAGCAACTAGTTGTTTCAACTGAGAAAATCCTTGATACGCTTGTGATTCCACTTCAAAATTCATGACGATTACTCGTTTTGTCATCCTGCATTCCTCCTGTTTTAAAAACTAACTTGCTAAAATCTTCCTGTTACTAGCATTTTAGCAAGTTTTGGATCAGATTAAAAAGATTCCTACTCTGTAAATAAGAAAAGTTAGCAAAAAACAGGCTGGTCCAGGGACTAAAGGTTTTCTTGAATAATTGCTTGAACCTGATTTGCCCTTGCCTACTTGTCTTTCGCTACTTTTCATCTCTAAATTTCAACGGATCGTGAACCAGTAGCCCTCAAAAAAAGAACCTCCTACGATCAAAGTAGGAAGTTCAATTTGAAAGTTACTAACAATTACTCAACAAACTCAAATTCAAATTTACCGATTCGGACGATATCACCGTCTTTGGCACCGCGAGCTCGCAACGCTTCATCCACGCCCATGCCTCGTAATTGACGAGCAAATCGCATCACCGTTTCATCATGATCGAAATTGGTCATTTGGAAGAGTTTTTCAATCTTCGGTCCGCTTAAGACCCAAGTCGCATCTGGTTCCCGGTCAATCGTAAATTCTGGTTCATCAGAAGTAAAGCCATAGAAAACAGCCTCTTCTTCTTTCGGTTCATCTTCATACAGCGGAAATTCTGGTGTCGTTTCCAGTAGATCAGCAGTCGCATTTAGGAGACTGTCCAAGCCTTTCCGAGTAACTGCAGAAATGCCAAAAATCGGAATATCCTCTGCAAATTCATCGGTTTTCTCTTTGGCTAGCTCGGCTTTAAAACGAGCAAGGTTTTCCTCAGCATCGGGCATATCCATCTTGTTGGCAACAATAATCTGTGGCCGTTCCAACAAACGCAAATTGTGTTCCCCTAGTTCTTTGTTGATGGCAAGATAATCCTCATAAGGATCCCGACCTTCCATCCCACTCATATCGATGACATGCAAAATGACACGGGTTCGTTCAATATGACGCAAAAACTGTGTACCTAATCCGACACCTTGAGAGGCACCTTCAATCAAGCCAGGTAAGTCAGCCACAACAAAACTGCGGTGATCGGTGGTTGTTACCATTCCTAGGTTGGGCACTAGAGTCGTAAAGTGGTAGGCTCCAATCTTAGGTCGGGCGGCAGAAATCACTGAAAGTAAGGTGGATTTCCCTACTGAAGGAAAGCCAACTAAACCGACATCTGCCAACACCTTCAACTCTAATTCAATGCGCCGTTCTTGTCCTGGTTCGCCATTTTCAGCAATTTCTGGTGCTGGGTTCCGCGGAGAAGCAAAGCGAATATTGCCGCGACCGCCACGACCGCCTTTTGCTACGACTAAGGTCTGGCCATTTTCGACCAAATCTCCTAGCAAAACGCCCGTTTCAGCATCCCGTACAGTCGTCCCAGGTGGCACTTTAACAAACGTATCCTCTGAACCCCGGCCATGCATGCCTTTACTCATCCCATTTTCGCCAGCTTGCGCACGAAAATGTCGATTGTAGCGGAAATCCATCAAGGTCCGTAACCCTTCTTCAACCATTAAAACAACATCGCCACCGCGACCACCGTCACCACCGGCAGGACCGCCGTCTGGTACATATTTTTCCCGTCGGAAGGCTACCATGCCATCGCCGCCTTTTCCGGCTTTGACATCAATGGTTACCTGATCTAAAAACATGGACATCATTTGTCCTCCATTTCTTTTCACAAAACTATAGCAAAACGTCTTTCTTATTGTAACGGTGAAAATAAGGTTTGTCCATTCCCAAGAAGGGGGTTAACACTTAAAAAAAGATTATTTTCACTTCATTTTCATGTTATTTTTGATTTTTTAGGGCACGCCAAGCCAGCAAGACCCTTTTCACAGAGGCTTGTTATCCTGCTCAGCTGACAATTGCCTTTGCAGTTTTTCTTCATCGGTTAGTTCCATATGGATGAAATTCACCAGACGATCCCAGCTTAAAGCTAGTTGTTGCTCCACTTCGGTAAACCCTGCAGTGTCGTAAGCACGAATAGCTCGTTGATTAAAATCCGCCACTCGTAACCAAATCTTTCCTCCATGTCGTAACTGACTTCGAGCGAAAGCCACCCCCAACGCTGTAAAAAGCGCCCCTTGATGTTTGCCACATTCCTCTGGGCGCATCCCCAGCCCTAACTCAAGACTCTGGCCGTTAATTTTATAACTAAAAATACCAAAATAGCTGCCCTCGCGATAAACAGCATAGAAATCTGCTCCACTAGTCGGATCTAGGATGGCAGTCAAGCATTCGCTGAAACTAGCTACAGGTGTATTGTAAAAATCATAGGGTTCAGCATAGGACCAGCGCAGATATTCCTCGGCTTCCTGCTGGTCCATCGGTTTAATCTGTAACATTTTCTGTCTCCTTTGAAATAATCTGTTTTAGTCACATTGTGTGGCAAAAGGCTGTTTATGGGAAGCAAACGCCCTCGATTAGGATACGCCTGTTTTACCATGTCATTGACTGCGATTCACAGTTTGGCACAAACCTTGGATCCAGCTCTTTCTTCCACTAATAGATAGTAGTTCCCCTTGGATTAAAAACGACACTACGACTAGCCACTTTGGGTGTAGCATCGTCTTCATCTACTTCCATAAAGGCTTCGGGAAGCGCCGTCATAAGCGTGAATAACTCTTTGGTCGTTGCTGATAATTTCTGATAAGACTCTTGAGCTAAACCATCTTTCCCAGATTTTTCCTGTCTAAGCAATTTCTTAAAAACGAATCAAGCAAGTCAGAATTTGTCCTTCGTTCCTTGTCTTTCTCCGCCTGCTCACAATCCCAGAGCTAGTCTTTATCTACAGTTTACCATAACCACTTCATCAATCGAGTAGGAGATGAGAGATTAATTCCCTCACCGACCTCTCACACCACCGTACGTACGGTTCCGTATACGGCGG